>NZ_JBSGDY010000093.1:0-24208 GCF_053602615.1 Micromonospora sp. NPDC004336 | reverse complement strand
TCTTGCCGCCTGGAGCAGGAAGTACGACAGCGGGTACGCGGCGAGCAGGGCCCCCAGCAGGAACATCCAGGCCGCCGCGGCGTAGAGCGCGCCGAAGGCCAGCCAGCCGGCCGGCCCCCCGTCGACGATGAGCGCGGTGAGCAGCACCGGCCCGAGCATCCGGGCCAACGGCACGCCGGTGCCGAAGAACCCCTGGTACTGCCCGTGCCGCCCGTCCGGGGCCAGGTCGAAGCTGAGCTGCCACGAGCCGGCGCCGTGCAGCATCTCGGCGATCACCTGCGCGGCCGCGCCGACCAGGAGCACCGCGGCGGCCAGCCACGGCCCGGTCGCGGCGGCGGACCCGGCGAACACCGCGCAGGCGCCGACCATCAGCAGCCCGGCGCGGCGCAGCGCCCGCACCGCGCCGGCCGGGCCGGTGACCCCCCGCGCCACCCGGACCTGCCACGCCAGCACCGCCACGGTGTTGAGCGCGAGCAGCGCCGCCGCCAGCCAGGCCGGCGCGGCCGTGCGCCGGGCCACCCACAGCGGCAGGACCAGGCTGAGCAGCGGCAGGTAGAGCATCATCACCGCGTTCAGCGCGGTCAGCAGCGCGTACGGCCGGTCGCGCAGCACGGCCAGCCGGGGTCCGGCGGCGACGGGCCCGGTCGCCGGCTCCACCCGCGGCAGGCGGCCCAGCAGGACGGCGGCGACCGCGAACGCGGCCACGTCCAGTGCCAGCACGATCCGGTACGCCCCGGCCGTCTGCACGGCCAGCGCCAGGCCGCCCAGCGCCGCACCGAGGGCGAGCCCGCCGTTGGCGGTGGCCTGGAGCCGGGCCCGCACCTGCGTACGGCGGGCCGGCTCGACCAGGTGGGCCAGTGCCGCCTGCCGGGCCGCGGCCAGCCCGGTCTGGCAGGCGGCGTAGAGGCAGGCGACCAGGACGAAGGTGGCGGGCCGCCCGACGGCGAGGAAGGCCGCCACCGAGGCGGCGGTGCCGGCGGCGAGCAGCACCGCCGTGCGGCGCGCGCCCCACCTGTCGGCGAGCTGCCCGGCCGGCACGCCGACCAGGACGCCGACCGCCCAGCCGAGGGTCAGGCCCAGACCGACCTGCCCCGGCGACAGGCCGACCGGCCCGGTGAAGTACAGCGCCGAGGTGACGAGGAAGACGCCGTCGCCGACCGAGTTGGCCAGCTGGGCGCGGGCGAGCGTCCGGGCCGCCGTGGGCGGAAACTCGGGCACGGGCGTCAGCGCTCGATCGGCCGGCGGGTACGCGCGCGCTTCAGCTCGAAGAACCCGTCGGTGCCCGCCACCGCGAGCACCCCGTCCCAGAGCCGGCCCGCCGCCTCGCCGCGCGGGGCCGGAGCCACCACCGGCCCGAAGAAGGCGTGCCGCCGGCCGTCCACGGTGACGTGGATGGTGGGGGTGCCGAGGTCCTCGCCGACCGGCTCCAGGCCGGCGTCGTGGCTGGCCCGCAGGGCCGCGTCGTGGTCGGTCGACTCCGCCGCGTCGGCGAGCTCGGCGGCCAGCCCCGCCTCGGCCAGGGCCGCCTGGTAGAGCTCCGGCCCGATCGGCACCCGCTCGTGGTGGATCCGGTTGCCCAGCGCGGTGTAGAGGTCCCGCAGCACCTCGTTGCCGTACTTCCGCTCGGCGGCGACGGCCACCCGCACCGGGCCCATGCCGGGCTCGAGCCACTCCCGGTACCACTCCTCCAGGCCCTCGCGGCCCTCGTTGAGCAGGGACAGGCTCATCACGTGGAAGCGTACGGTCACCGGGCGGACCCGCTCCACCTCCAGCAGCCAGCGGGAGGCGTTCCACGCCCACGGGCAGCGCGGGTCGAACCACATGTCGGCGGTCGTCATGGCGAGTTCCAGTCCTTCGGGTTCCTGGGAAGGGGACCTCACGAGCCTGCCGAACCGATCGGCCCACCGGCAGGGCCGATCCTCGCCGCGATGACTGGGCCGATTTCGTCTCCCGGGGCGGCGGGCACGACGACGACCGGGCGCGGGCAGCGACACGACGGCCGAGCGCGGGCGGCGGAGCGGGGCGAGATGGGCGTCGACGGGCGTCGGGGCGGGCGACGGCTGGCGACGGCGTGGGGTGGGCGTCGGCGGACGGCGGACCGGGGCGGGACGGGCGTCGGCGGACGGCGGGGCGGGGTGGGGTCGGGGCGTCGGCGGACTGGTGCGAAATAGGCGTCGGCGGGCGGCAGGGCGGGGCGAGATAGGCGTCGACGGACGGCGGAGCGGGAGATGGGCGTCGGCGGGCGGCGAGGCGGGGCGAGGTGAGCGTCGGCGGGCGGCGAGGCGGGGCGAGATGGGCGACGGCGCGCGGCGAGGCGGGGCGGGGCGAGATGGGCGTCGGCGGGCGGCGTTTGGCGGCCGGGGCCGGGGGAAGACCGTGCGCCCAGGGCCGACTCGGCGAGGAGCGACGATGGCGGACGCAGGACGGGCCAGGAAGGCGACCGGGGCGCGCAAGGCCCCGACGAAGCGGACGGCGGCGGCGAAGAAGGTGGCGACGGCCACGAAGCGGGCCACCGGGGCGACGGCAGCCAAATCCCCGGGCGAGAAGCCCACGCCGACGACGGCGCGGGTGGCCCGCAAGAAGGACACCTCCGCCACGGCGGCCCCCGCCCGCGCCCGCAAGGCACCGGCCACCGCCGCGCCGGCGAAGAAGGCACCCGCGCGGAAGGCGACGAAGGCCGCCGCGACCCGCACCGGCGCGACCACCGGGACCCCGGCCCGCAAGGCGACGACCATGGAGTCCTTCGGCAGCCGACGCGCACCCCGGTCCAGCGCCCGCTGACCCGGGCGTGCGAGCACCACCCACCGTGACGCGGCCGGCCAGGCCGACGCCATGACGCGGCCGGCCAGGCCGGCGGCCGGCGCCGAGGTGCGGACGCCAATGGCAGCGGGCTACGGACTCCGAGACCCACAATCCCGCCCCACCTCCCTCCCCTCCTGCCCCGCCCGCCCGCGATCTTGCACTTGCTGCCTCCGCAAAGACGACATAAGCCCCAAACGGCGGGCACAAAGTGCAAGATCGCGGAGGATGGGGCGCGGCGGGAGCGAGCGAGAGGGGTGGCGGAGGGCGGAGGGCGGGGCAGCGGGGCGTCGGCCAGAATGGTCGGGTGGCGAAGCGATCCCGCCGGAGGGCGGCCGATGACCAGGACCGGATGCCCTGTCCCTGCGGGTCCGCCCAGCCGTACGCGCAGTGCTGCGCACGACTGCACCGGGGCGAGGCCGACGCGGCGACCGCCGAGGCGCTGATGCGCTCGCGGTACACGGCGTTCGCCGTCGGCGACACCGCGTACCTGTTGCGCAGCTGGCACTCCTCGACCCGACCGCGCCGGCTCGACCTGGACCCCGCGCTGCGCTGGACGGGGCTGGAGATCGTCGACGTCGAACGGGGCGGGCTGTTCGACTCAGCCGGCGTCGTCGAGTTCCGCGCCCACCACCGCGACGTCGGCCGGCCGGGCACGCAGACCGAGCGCAGCCGATTCGTACGCGAGGACGGGCGCTGGGTCTACCTGGACGCCGAGCCCACCTGAGCGGCCCGGGGCGTGCGGGCCGGGCAGGTGGTCGCCACCGACCAGCCGGGCAGATGGTCACCACCGATGCAGGGCGCGCCAGCCGGGCAGATGATCACCGACGGCTTCCGGCGTGCCGGCCGGGGCCACCGACGCGACACCGCCCAGCCGCCCGACCGGGGGCACCGACGCGACACGCCGCCCAGCCGCCCGGCCGGGGCCAGCGGCGCGACGCCGTCCGGCCGCGGCCACCGACGCGACACCACCCAGCAGCGGCCACCGACGCGACGTCGCCCGGCCGCCCGGTCGCGCACTGTGGGCGGCGGGGCCGGGCGACGCCTACCGGCCGGCGGTGACGCCCGTCGTCAGGCCGAGCCCGTCGACCGCCGCCGTGACCAGTTCGCCGGGCGTCAGCGACACGTCGAGCACCAGCACCGACTCGTCCGGGTGGGGGCGTTCCAGGGTGGCCAGCTGCGACTCCAGCAGGCTCGCCGGCATGTAGTGCCCGGCCCGGCGCGCCATCCGCTCCCGGATCACCTCGGCCGGCCCGTCCAGCAGGACGAACTCGACATTCGGCGGCCCCTCGCGGAGCACGTCGCGGTAGGACCGCTTCAGCGCCGAGCAGGCCAGCACCGTCGAGACGCCGTCGGCGGCGCGGGCCGCCATCCAGCCGGCCAGGTCGCGCAGCCAGGGCAGGCGCGCGGCGTCGTCCAGCGGCACCCCCGCCCGCATGCGCGCCACGTTGGCCGGCGGGTGGAACTCGTCCGCCTCGGCGAAGGTCAGTCCGGTACGGGCGGCGACGCCCAGCGCCACGGTCGTCTTGCCCGCCCCGGACACCCCCATCACGACCACGTGCCGCGTCGGCGCGCCCGGGCGGCGCTCACCAGTCATGGACCGTGCCGTCCTGGAGCCGGTTGAACGGCAGGTACGCCGGCACGTACGGGAACTTCGCGGCGGCCTCCTCGTCCAGTTCGACGCCGAGCCCGGGCTGCTCCCCCGGGTGCAGGTAGCCGTCGGTGAAGGTGAACGACTGCCGGAACACCTCGTTGGTGAGCGCCCCGTGCCGCATGTACTCCTGGATGCCGAAGTTGTGGATGGCCAGGTCCAGGTGCAGCGCGGCGGCCATGCCGACCGGCGAGATGTCCGTCGGGCCGTGGATGCCGGACTTGATCTGGTACTGGGCGGCGAAGTCGAGCAGCTTGCGCATGGCGGTGATGCCGCCGGTGTGGGTGACGGCGGACCGGACGTAGTCGATCAGCTGCTCGCGGATGAGGGTCTGGTAGTCCCAGACGGTGTTGAAGACCTCGCCGATCGCCAGCGGGGTGGTGGTGTGCTGACGGACCAGCCGCAGCGCCTCCTGGTTCTCCGCCGGGGTGCAGTCCTCCAGCCAGAACAGGTCGTACGGTTCGAGGGCCTTGCCCAGCTTGGCGGCCTGGATGGGGGTCATCCGGTGGTGGCCGTCGTGCAGCAGCGGCAGCTCCGGGCCGAACTCGTTGCGGACCGCCTCGAAGACGCCGGGCAGGTGACGCAGGTAGGAGCGGGTGTCCCAGTCCTCCTCGGCCGGCAGCGGGGTGCGCTGCGCCGGCTCGTAGTCGTACCGCCGGCCGTCGACGCTCGGCTGGGTGGCGACCCCGTACACGGCGTTGATGCCGGGCACCGAGGTCTGCACCCGGATCGACCGGTAGCCCTCGTCCAGGTGCCGGCGGATCGAGTCGAACAGCTCCGGCAGGTCCCGGCCGGAGGCGTGGCCGTACGCCATGATGCCGGTGCGCGACGCACCGCCCAGCAGCTGGTAGAGCGGCATGCCGGCGGCTTTGGCCTTGATGTCCCACAGGGCCACGTCGACGGCCGCGATGGCGGCCATGGTGACCGGCCCGCGCCGCCAGTACGCCGAGCGGTAGAGGAACTGCCAGGCGTCCTCGATGCGGTGCGCGTCCCGGCCGATCAGCAGCGGCACGACGTGGTCGCGCAGGTACGAGGCGACGGAGAGCTCGCGTCCGTTGAGGGTGCCGTCGCCGAGCCCGGTGACGCCGTCGTCGGTGGTGATCTTCAGGGTGACGAAGTTGCGGTCGGGGCTGGAGACGATGACGTCAGCTGCGACGATCTTCACGGGGTGCCTTTCTTCCTACGGTGTGGCGGCGGCTAACGAAGGACGCTTCCCGCCTCGTGGCCGTCGAGGAGGGACAGTTCGGCGCGGCGCGGCAGCCCTTCGCAGTCCCCCCGGGTGGAGACCGCGAAGGCGCCGAGGGTGGCCGCCCGCCGCAGCCGACCGGCCAGGTCGAGCCCGTCGAACCAGCCGGAGAGGTAGCCGGCGGTGAAGGCGTCCCCGGCGCCGACGGTGTCGACGGCGGTCACGGCCAGCGCGCCGACGTGCTCGACCCCGGCCGGGGTGTGTGCGCGGGCGCCGTCGGCGCCCAGCTTGACCAGGACGGTGTCCACGCCCCGCCGGAACAGGTCCGCCACGACGGCGGCCTCGTCGGCCCCGGGGTCGCCGACGAGGTCGAGCTCGTCGGCGGAGGCGATCACGATCGAGGCGTGCCCGGCCAGCGGGGTGAGCACCTCGCGTGCGGTGTCGCGGGACCAGAGCCGGGCGCGGTGGTTGACGTCGAGGCACACCGGGATGCCCGCCGCGACGGCCGCCTCGGCGGCCCACCGGGTGGCCTCCCGGGCGGTGTCGGACAGCGCCGGGGTGATCCCGGTCAGGTGCAGCATCCGCGCGCCGGCGGCCAGCGGCGTCCGCAGGTCGTCGACGCGCAGCGCGGAGCCGGCGGACCCGGCGCGGTGGTACTGCACCCGCGTGACGTCGGCCGTACGCTGCTCCAGGAACATCAGCCCGGTCGGCCGGTCGGGGTCGCGGGTCACGCCGTCGACGACGACGCCCTCGGCGCGCAACTGCCGCAGCGTGTACTCGCCGAACTCGTCGGCGCTCACCCGGCCGGCCCACGCGGCGCGGTGGCCCAGCCGGGTCACCCCGACCGCCACGTTGGACTCGGCGCCGGCCAGGTGCGTGGTGAGCGTTCCCCCGGCGGCGAGCGGACCGGCCGAGCGCAGCGACACCAGCGCCTCGCCGACGGTGAGCAGGTCCGGTGCGGTCATGACGCGGTCGTCTCCCGCACGGCGGCGAGGTAGGTGCGCGCCCGCGTCCGCAGGGCGGCCAGGTCGCCGCCGGAGGCGGCGTCGCCGACCAGGGGGCCGCCGAGGCCGACCGCGATCGCGCCGGCCCGGAAGTAGCCGGGCACGTCCGCCAGGCCGACGCCACCGACCGCGACGAACGGGATGTCCGGGAACGGGTCGCGCACCGCCCTGAGGTACGCCGGTCCCCCGACCGACGCCGGGAAGAGCTTGATCGCCGACGCCCCCATCCGCGTCGCGGCGTACGCCTCGGTCGGGGTGAGCGCCCCGGCGGCGACCGGGAGGCCGCGGCGGGCCGCCTCGGAGATCGACTCGACCACGGCCGGCGTCACCACGAACTGCGCGCCGGCGGCGGCCACGTCGGCGACGTCGGCGGTGGTGAGCACGGTGCCGGCGCCGACCAGCGACCCGGTGGGGGCCGCCGCGCGCAGCGCCTCGATCGCCCGCACGGCGTCCGGCGTGGTGAGGGCCACCTCGACGATGCGTACGCCCTCGTCCAGCAGCGCGGTGCCGGCGGCGATCGCGGCGGCGGTGTCGGTGCCGCGGATGACGGCGAGGATGCGGGCGTCGGTGAGTTCTGCGGTGAGGTCGACGGTCATGTGATCACCATTCCGCGTAGGAGCCGTCGCGGTGCCGCCACGTGGGGCTGCGCCACGCGTGCCCGCGCTTGTCGGCCGTCCGTACGGCGTGTTCGTCGATGTCGATACCGAGGCCGGGCGCGGTGAGCCGCTCGACGTAGCCGTCGACGAACGTCAACGGGGTCTTGTCGAGGCAGTAGTCGAGCACCTCGGCGCCGAGGTTGTAGTGGATGCCGATGCTCTGTTCCTGGATCAGGTAGTTCGGCGTGGCGAAGCCGACCTGGAGGCAGGCGGCGAGGGCGATCGGCCCGAGCGGGCAGTGCGGGGCGAGCTGCGCGTCGTACACCTCGGCCAGCGCGGCGATCTTGCGGACCTCGGTGATGCCGCCGGCGTGCGAGAGGTCCGGCTGGGCGACCGCGATGCCGGCCTGGAGCACCGGCAGGAACTCCTGCCGGTTGTAGAGCCGCTCCCCCGTCGACACCGGCGTGGTGGTGGCGCGGACGAACTCGCCGATCAGGTGCGAGTTCTCCGGCACCACCGGCTCCTCCAGGAAGAAGGGCCGGAACTCCTCCAGCAGCGGGGCGACCCGGCGGGCGGTGGCGAGGGTGAACCGGCCGTGGAAGTCGACCGCCACGTCCCGCTCGTCGCCGAGCACCTCGCGGGCGGCGGCCACCCGCGCCACCACGGCGTCGAGTTCGGCGACGGACGCGACGGCGCTCATCCGGCCGGAGGCGTTCATCTTCACGGCGGTCAGGCCGGTGGCGACGGCGGCGGCGATCTGGTCGCGGACCTCGCCGGGTTCGTCGCCGCCGACCCAGCCGTAGACCCGGATCCGGTCGCGGACCGGGCCGCCGAGCAGCTGGTGCACCGGGGCGCCGAAGTGCTTGCCGGCGATGTCCCACAGCGCCTGGTCGAGCCCGGCCACCGCGCTGGCCAGGATCGGCCCGCCCCGGTAGAACGAGCCCTTGGTCATGACCTGCCAGTGGTCCTCGATGCGCAGCGCGTCCCGGCCGATCAGCAGCTCGCTGAGCTGCTCGACGGCGGTGCGTACGGTCTCGGAGCGGCCCTCGCAGGTCGCCTCGCCCCAGCCGACGATCCCGGAGTCGGTCTCGACGCGGACGAACAGCCAGCGCGGGGCGACGAGGAAGGTCTCCACCCGTGCGATCGTGGTCATGGTGTCCTCAGCCCTTCGTGGCGCCGGCGGTGAGGCCGGATACGACGTACTTCTGCACGAACAGGGCGATCAGCATGATCGGCAGGGTGACCACGGTGGCCGCCGCCATCAGGCCGCCCCAGTCGATGCTGGCGTAGCCGACGAAGTCGAAGATCGCCACCGGGAGCGTCTTGGTGTCGGCCCCGGACAGCACGAGGGCGAACATGAAGTTGTTCCAGGAGAAGATGAACGACAGGATGCCGGCGGTGGCGACGCCCGGCACCGACAGCGGCAGGGTGATCCGCCGGAACGCGCCGATGTGGGTCAGCCCGTCGACGAGCGCCGCCTCCTCGAGCTCGGTCGGCAGGCCGTCGAAGTAGCCCATCATGATGTAGACGATCAGCGGCAGCGACACGAACATGTGGCTGAGGATCAGCACGCTGAAGCCGCCGACCATCTGCAGGTTCGAGAAGACGTAGTACCAGGGCACCAGCAGCGAGACGCCGGGGATGACCCGCGCCATGAGCACGACGAGCGCCGACTTCTTCATGTTGAAGCGGCTCATCGAGTACGCGGCCGGCACCCCGAGCAGCAGCGACAGCACGGTGGCGGCGAGCGCCACCCAGAGGCTGTTGCCGATGAACTGCACGTAGTTGGCCTGCTGGAGGACGTTCGTGTAGTTGTCCAGCGTCGGGGAGAAGGCGAACGCCTTGTCGGTGTCGTAGATGTCGACGTTGGTCTTGAACGACGCGGCGATCATCCAGATCAGCGGGGCCATCAGCGCCAGCACCACGAGGGTGAGCGCCACCGTCCGGAAGATCTTGTACGGCCTGCGCAGCTTCATCGGTCCAGCCCCTTCTTGCGGTAGGTCAGGGCCCACATCACCCCGATGATGATCAGGAAGAAGATGATGAGGACGGTCGATGAGACGCCGTAGTCGTTGTAGTCGAAGCTGAGCCCGTAGGCGTACACGTTGAGGGTCTCCACCTCGTGGAACGACCCGCCGCCGCGCCCCTTGGTGGCGTAGAGGATGTCGAACGTCTTCAGGGCGTCGATGCCGCGCAGCAGGATCGCGACGATGACGGTGGGCATCAGCAGCGGCAGGGTGACGTGCCGGAACCGCTGCCAGGTGCTGGCGCCGTCGATCAGCGCCGCTTCCTGCGGCTCGTCGGACAGCGACGTCAGGCCGGCGAGCAGGATCAGCACGACCATCGGCGTCCACTGCCAGATGTCGATGAACATCGTCGTCGGCAGGGCCGAGTTCTGCCCGGAGAGCCAGGGCTGCGGGCCGATGCCGACCCAGCCGAGCACCTGGTTCGCCATGCCGATGTTGGGATCGAAGATCAGCCGCCACATCATGCCGACCGCGACCGGGGTGGCCACGAGCGGCAGGAGGATCGCGACCCGGACCCACTTCTCCCCGCGGAACGGCCGCCACAGCAGCAGGGCGATGGCCATGCCGAGGACGACCTCGAAGAAGAGCACCACCCCGGTGAAGAGCGCCGTACGCCACACGGCCGGCCAGAACCGGTCGGTGTCGCCGAGCACGTCGAGGTAGTTCTGGAAGCCGATGAACTCGCTCTCGGCGCGCACCGAGCCCTCGGCGTCGGTCAGGCTGAGATACCCGGTCCAGGCGACCGGGAAGACGATCAGCACGGCGACGAACAACATGGCGGGCGCCGCGAAGAGCCACTTGCGGTGCTCGTTGGCCCAGCGCGACCAGGCCGACGTCTCCGGGGACGCCTGACGCGCCTCGGGCGATCTGGTGACTGGTGTGGTGACGGCTGACATGAGGTCTCCGGGTGGGTCAGGGCCAGGTTCCCGACGCGGGGCGGCGGAGCCGGTCGGCTCCGCCGCCCGCGCTTCGGGCTACTTCGCCTCGTCGTCGAGGAACTTCTGGAACCTCTCGTTCGCCGCGTCCGCCGAGGCGGCCGCGTCCTTGCCGGTGATCGCGTCGACGATCGGCTGGCCGACGATCTCGCGCGCCTCGGCGACCTTCACGACCAGCGGGCGGTCGTGGCCCACGCCGTTGGCGGTGCTGACCGTGGTGGCCTCGGCGAGGTCCTTCGGGTAGGTCGCCGCGCCCTCCGGGTTCTCCCAGACGGAGGTACGGGCGCTGGGCACGCCGGCCTTCTGCTGGGCCAGCGCCTGCTCCTTGCCGGCCGCCCACTGGATGAACTTCCAGGCGTTGTCCTGGTTCTTGGACGCCTCGTTGACGCCGAGCGCCCAGGAGGGGATGTTGTACGGCTTC
Source organism: Micromonospora sp. NPDC004336 (assembly GCF_053602615.1). Taxonomy (NCBI): domain Bacteria; kingdom Bacillati; phylum Actinomycetota; class Actinomycetes; order Micromonosporales; family Micromonosporaceae; genus Micromonospora; species Micromonospora sp. NPDC004336. Next base: position 13,589 of record NZ_JBSGDY010000093.1, on the reverse strand, counting down.
GAGCCGGCCGGGCCGGCCGGGAAGGCCGCGAAGCCCACGGTCTCGGAGACCTTCGACTTGGTCGGGTCGGTGGCGTTCTTGTAGAGCGAGTTGGCCTCGGTGTAGAAGGCCGCCTTGCCCTGGGTGAAGATCGCCATCGCCTCGGACCAGCTCATGTCGGTGCTGATGTTCTCCGGACCGTGCTCACGCAGCAGCCCGCCGTAGTAGGCGTACGCCTGCTTGGCCTGCTCGGTGTTGACCGACGCCTTGCCGTTGGCGTCGACGAAGTCGCCGCCGAAGCTGTACAGGAAGCTGGAGAACTGGGTGACCGCGGCGGCCTTGCCGGTGCGGGACACGAAGCCCGCCACGCCCGGGTTGTCCGCCTCGACCTTCGCCGCCTGCGCCTTCAGCTCGTCGAGGGTCTTCGGCGGGGCGGTGAAGCCGGACTTCTCCAGCAGGTCCTTGCGGTAGTAGAGGACCTCCTGCTCGGTGATGATCGGGACGCCGACCAGCTTGTCCTCGTACGTGGTGGCCTGCACCGGGCCGGACTGGAAGTCACCGACCTCGAACGCGCCGTCCGACTTGGCCTTCTCGGTCAGGTCGGCGAGGTACTTGTTCTTGGCGAACAGCTTCCCCTCCTGCAGCGGCCGGTACATCATCACGTCGAGATCGCTGGACCCGGCGTTCAGCTTGACGTTGTACTGGTCCGAGAGCTGGTCCTCGCCGAGCTGGGTGACCTCCACCTTCAGGCCCGACTGCTTCTCGAACTCCGGCAGGGCCTTCTTGATGTTCTCCGTCCACACGTGGTTGACCAGGGTCACGCGCACGGTGTTCGAGCTGCCCGCGTCGTCGCCGCCACCGCAGGCCGACAGGCCGAGGGCGACGACCATCGCCAGGGAAGTCCCGATTACTGATCGACGTCTCACGTCCATCTCTCCTTATGTCGAGGCCGTGGCCGTGGCCGCCGCCCCGTCGGGTGGGCCGCCACCTCGCGTTTTACATCCGCTTAACTTCGGGATGCTAGGCCGAAAAAGCAGACTTATACAAGGGGTAGATCTAACTGATATGATCCGCCGCGTGAACCAGTCCTCTCCGGGGGTCGCCGCCGCCCAGCTCGCCCCTGTCGAGTCAGGGCTGCACGCGCGCGTCCTCGACCACCTCGGCACGGCGATCTGCAGTGGCGAGGTGGCGCCCGGGTCGGTGCTCAACATCGACGACCTGGTCGACCGCTACGCCGTGTCCCGCTCGGTCGTCCGGGAGGTGCTGCGGGTGCTCGCCTCCATCGGGTTCATCGAGGCCCGCCGACGGGTCGGGGTCATGATCCTGCCCCCGCACGCCTGGAACGTCTTCGATCCCCAGGTGATCCGCTGGCGGCTCGCCTCGTCCGGCCGCATCGTCCAGCTCCGCTCGATCACCGAGCTGCGCACCGCCGTCGAGCCGCACGCCGCCTGGCTCGCCGCCGAACGCGCCAGCCACGACGAGGCCAGCGACCTCGTCGGGCTCGCGGCCAAGATGTGGGCCGCCGGCAAGGCCGGCGACGAGGAGCGCTTCCTCCAGCTCGACATAGAGTTCCACCGGCGGGTGCTGGTGGCCTCCGGCAACGAGATGTTCGTCCGACTGCAGGACCTGGTCGCCGAGGTGCTCACCGGCCGACACCAGCACCACCTCATGCCGCACCACCCGCACGAGCAGGCCCTCCAGCTGCACGCCGAGGTGGCCCAGGCGATCCAGCGGCGCGACGGCGAGCGCGCCCGGCGGGCCATGGTGCAGCTCATGGAGCAGGCCTTCGACGAGATGAGCTCGATCTGGGAGCAGACCGGCGAACCCGCCGCCCCCTGACCCCCCACCCCCCACCCCGCGCCCCGCGCCCCGCGCCCCGCGCCCCTCGCCCCGCGCCCCGCGCCCCTCGCCCCGCGCCCCGCGCCGCGGCGATCTTGCACTTTGTGCCCCCCGAATGCGGCTTCCGCCCCCTTTATCGGGGCCGAAAGTGCAAGATCGGCGGAGGCAGGGCTTGAGGGCGGGGCCGAGGGCGGGGCGGGGCTAGGGGTGGGGGCGGGGCTGGCGGGAGGCGCGGGTCGTCAGGAGTAGCGCGACGATCAGGTACGGCACGGCGGCCGCCGCGAACGCGACGTCGTTGCCGGCGCCGGTGGCGAGCAGGCCGTACCCCCCGTAGACGACGATGATCGTCAGGTCGGTGGCCATTCCCGCCAGCGAGGTCACGGTGGCCCGGCTACCGCCGCTGATCCGGGCCTGCAACCGGGCGTCGGCGAGCACGGTGGCGAGTTGGAAGCCGCAGAACGCGACCGCGACCAGCGCGAAGCCCACCGGCCGGGCCGTCAGTGCACCGGCGGCCAGGGCCAGGGCCGACGACGCCAGCAGTCCGGCGTACCCACGGGTGGTGAGCCGCTCCCCCGCCGGGGCCAGCAGACCGCCCGCGCCGACGCCGAGCCAGATGAGCAGCAGCAACAGCGGCACGGTCGCCTCGCCGACGCCGGTGTCCCGGGCCAACAGCGGGGTGTACTCGTCGAGGGCCCCCCAGACCGCCGCGACCACCGCGACCAGCAGGACGGCCGCGCGGACGGCCCGGTCCCGGTGCGCCTCGGCGAGCCCGGCGCGCAGGGCGGCCCACCAGCCGAGCTCGTCACCGTCGTCGCGCTCCGTCGTCGCCGACCCCGTACCGTCGCTCACCGGCCCGACCGACTCCGCCCCGCCGGCGGCGACCGCGCCGGGGCCGGCCTCCCCCACGGCGGCGGGACCGGACGGAACGGCGGCGACGCCGGGCTGGGCGGCGGCGGAAGCGAAAGCAACGCCGGCCGGGCCGGGGCCGGACGGAGCGGAATCGGCAACGGGCTGAGCGGCGACAGCAGAAGCGACGCCGGCCGGGCCGACCGCACCGGGCCCGGACGGAACGGAACCGGCGACGGATCGCACGGTGGCGGCTGAAGCGGAAGGTACGTCAGCCGGGCCGGCGGTGCCGGGGCCGGCGCGGAGGGCCGGGACAGCGGGGGCGGCGGTTGGCTGGTGGCGGTGTTCCGGGAAGCGGGTGGCGATAGCGGCGGCGAGCAGGCAGGCGAGCACGCTGGCCGCGCCGACGCCCGGGTAGCCGCCGACGGCGAACACGGGGCCGGCCAGCAGGATCGAGGCGAGCACGCCGAGCGTCTCGGCGGTCTTCGCCCGACCGGTCAGCCGGGCGTACCGGCCGGCGGCGCCGAGCCGGTCGAGCTCGGTGAAGACCAGCGCCTCCAGCGCGCCCGAGGCGAGCGCGCCGCCGGCGCCCCAGAGCACGAACCCGACCGCGAAGGCAGGGTACGAGGGAACGAGCACCCAGAGCGCGAAGCCGGCGGCGGTGACGAGCGGGGCGAGGCCGAGCGGCAACCGGCGGGAGACCGCGTCGGCGAAGGCGCCGGAGGGCACCTCCAGCAGGATGCTGCTCGCCGACCAGATCACGAACAGCGAGGAGATCTGCCAGACCGACAGACCGGTGTCGCTGAACAGCAGCGCGTACAGCGGGTAGAGCAGGACGAGCTCACCGAGGAACGCGTACCCGTAGAGGGTGGCCGCCAGCCGGCGGACACGCGGATCGGGCACGCGCGGAGGGTGGACAGTCATGGGACCTTCCCGTGGGGACGAAGCGGACGCCGGAGGTACGGCGACCGCGGCGGCCCACGGGGGCGACCGTCAGCGGTGCATCAACATCGCCATGTCATGCCGGCGATGATAGTCGCCAGGCCCTTGGCACGGGTCCCGCCCGCGACACGCGTCGGGGTGGGACCGGTGTGGCCCCACCCCGACGACGCCTCGGCCGCGTCAGCGGCGGAACTTCTCCTCGCCCAGCGGCGGGATGACCATGGTGGCCTCGGCGTCCTGGCCGGTCGGCTGCGCCGGGATGGTGGCGCCGGTCGACGTGACCTGGGTGGCCTCCGGGTCGGCGTGAGGTGCGGTCGGGCCGGCGGTGTCGCCCGCGCGGGGAACGACCTGGGTGGCGTCGGCGTCGGCGGGGCGCGGGACGACCTGGGTGGCGTCGGCGTCGCCGCCGGGCCCGACGGGATCGCCGGTGCGCGGGACCACCTGGGTGGCATCGGCGTCGGTGGCCCGCGCGGCCAGGTGGGCCTCGCTGTCGCGGCGGCCGGCCTGGTACGCGCGGGCGTGCGTGGCGATCAGCCGCGACTCCTGCTCGGCGCGGGTCAGCCAGGACTCCCACCGGCTCTGCATCGGACGGACCAGCCCTCCGCCGACCCCGACGACGAGGATGCCGCCCACGGTGGCGAGCACCGCGATCAGCACCGGGGTGGTGACGGCGGTGGCCACACCGATCTGGTTGAGGGCCGCGATGACGCCGAGGCCGAGGATGAACACGGAGGCGATGGTGGCCAGGATCCGGCCGTACGACAGGCCGCCCAGGGCGCCGCTGATGATGTCCTTGACGGCGTTGGCGATCGCCGCGGCGACCACGACGATGACGATGCCGACGAAGGCGCGGGGCAGCCAGGCGACGACACCGGCGATCAGGTCCGAGACGGGGTTCGGGCCCCAGATGCCGAACGCGATCTGGAGGGTCACCAGCAGCACCCCGTAGTAGGCGAGCTTGGCGACGATGTCGCTGGCGTCGTACCGGGAGCGGGCCAGGGCCCGGCGGATCCCACCGCGCTCCACCGCGCGGTCGAAGCCCACGCGCTCCAGCACCTTGTCCACGAGCTTGAGCACGGCCTTGGCGATCAGCCAACCGGCCACCAGGATCGCCACGAAGGCCACGGCCTTGGGCAGGAACAGCATCACCGAGCGGAGGGCGTCCCCCACCGCGTCGCCGAAGTCGTCTCTCACGGGAATCCTCCACACGGGCATCCGTCTCGTCGGGCCCGACCTACCCCCGGCGCCGGCGAGGGAAACCCCGGTCGACGCCGCACGCGCGAAGCCCGTGGGACCGGGCGCTGACCAGGGAACACGGTCGACGCCGCGCGACGCGAAACCCGGGAGACCGGGCGCTGACCAGGGAAACACCGACCGGCGCCGCGCAACGCGAAGCCCGGGAGGCCGGGCGCTGATCAGGGAAACACCGACCGCCGCCGCGCAACGCGAAGCCCGGGAGACCGGGCGCTGACCAGGGAGACACCGACCGGCGCCCGCGCAACGCGAAGCCGGGGACCGGGCGTTGACCGGCCGTCGGCCAGGAGGATCAGCCGCGCCGGCAGTCGTAGGCCACGGGGGCCTGGGCCTGTGCCGCGGACGGGGAGACGATGTTGACCGTGGCCGTCTCGGTCGTGGTGCCCACCCCGGTGAAGGCCCACCGCAGCGTCAGGTGCACGCTGCGCTGGCCTCGGCCGACCCGCTCGGTCATCAGGCTGCCCGGGGCGCTGCCGGTACGCAGCCATTGGTAGCGGATCTCCCCCGCCCGGCCGTTGGTCGACACGGTGGCCACCACGTCGACGGTGACGTCGCACCGGTCGCCGGCCGGCCGTGGGACCGTCACCGCCACCCCGGTGACCTCCAGTGGGCTGATCCGCTGCCAGACGTAGAAGCCGACGGCGGCGAGCAGCGCGACGGTGAGCAGGGTCGACAGCACCGAGGTGACCGTCCGCAGTGCCGACCGCCGCCGGCGCGGAGGCGGCGTCGCGGGCCAGGCGGGCGCGGCCGGCGGGGTGGTCGGCACGCCCGGCCCGAACCGTACCTCCGCGCCCGGGGGCACGGGCGACGCTCCGGTACGCCCGCCGAAGAGCGTTCCCGACGCCTCCCCGGTGACCTGCCCGGTCGCGGTCGCCGGGAGCGTCCCTCGGTCCCGGCCCGGCTGCCCCGTCGTCCACGACCCGGCCCGCCCGCCCACGATCCCCCCGACGTCCCGCCGAGCGGTCGGCTCGCCGGAGAACACACGACCGGTCGGCCCGCCGGCGTTCAGGTCAGCGGTCGGTTCGCCCGCGAACAGGTCAGCGGTCGGCTCGCCGGCCGTCAGGCGCGCCGTCGACTCACCCGAACCGAGAAACGCCGTCGCCTCACCGACATGCAGGCGAGCGGTCGGCTCGCCGGAGGTGAGGTGCACGGCCTGCTCGGCCAGGTGCGGCAGGTTGTCGAGGCGGGCCGTCGGCGCGCCGTCCACGGGAAGCCAATGGGTGGGCAGCGCCTGGGTCGGATCGTTCGGCTGGGTCACGCTGGCCCGCCCTCCGTCGTCGTGGTCGGCATCCGGGTTCCGGTCAGCCGAGGGTGCATTGCGGGCGGAGCGTCACGTGGACCGGCGCGCTCTGCGGCGAGGCGTTGCCGGCCTCGTCGATCGCGACGACGCGGACCGGGATCCGCGTGCTGTTCGCCGGCCGGGGCAGGTCACCGAGGACGCCCCGGAACGTCCCGCCTCTGTCGAGGGTCATCGCCACCTCGGTGGTGCGGCCGTCCAGGGTGTAGCGGAAGCGGACCCGCAGCCCGCCGTCGGGCGTACGGTCGTCGGCGACGACGGCGGAGACGGTGCTCGCCGTGGGCCCGTACGCGCAGCCTGCCGGGTCGAGCTCGGTTGGGGTGGCCGCGACCCGCCCGACCGACGGCGCGACGGTGTCCCCCGGCGGCGCGCCGGGGCTGGCCGACGCGGTCGGCGCGGCGGGGGCGGACGTCGGGGCGGGCGCGCCCGTGTCGGCCGGCGGCGCGGGCGCCGCCGTCGTGGCGGCCGGCGCGGCGGTGGGCGCCGCGGCGACGGTCGTCGCCACCGTCGGTGTGGACGACGCGGCGGCCGGCGGGGGCGCTGGCTCGCTCGGGTCGGCCGTCTCGCCCGCCGTGGCCGCCGTCGGGGCCGCGCCGTCGCGGCCGGCGTAGCTCAGCCCGGCGGCGGCGAGCAGCAGCGCGGCGGCCAGCCCGCCGACGGCCAGCGCCGCGCGGGCCCGGCCTGCGCGCGACCGGGCCCACCGGCCGCCGCCCTCGCCGAACGTGGTGCTGGCGAGACTGGTGGCGCCGCCGGTGCCGTCGGGAAACGGGAAGAGGGCGGCGAGCAGGGCCGCCCGCCTGGCCAGCTCGCGCAGGCCGCGGTCCTCCCAGGCCGGCCCGTACGCGTCGGCCGCCACCTGTTCCAGTTCGGCGAGGAAGGCCTGCGCGGGCTGCGGGCGCTCGGCCGGCTGCTTCGCCATGCCGTGCCGCAGCAGCTCGTGCACCGGCTCGGGGGCCGGGTCGGTGGGGATCGGCGCCCGGGCGTGCTGCTGGCGCAGGGTGAGCAGGTCCCGCCCGTCGTAGGGTGGCCGGCCGGTGAGGCACTCGTAGAAGGTCGCGGTGGCGGCGTAGATGTCGCAGGCCGGGCTGGCCGGGGCGCCCGTCCACTGCTCGGGGGCCATGTAGCGGGGAGTGCCGGTGACGCTGAAGCCCGCGGACCTCCCGGCGGGCATCGCGATGCCGAAGTCGGCCAGCTTGCTGGTGCCCTGGGCGGTGACCAGCACGTTCTCGGGCTTGTAGTCGCGGTGCACGACGCCCCTGGCGTGCGCGGCGCCGAGCCCGGCCAGCGATCCCTTGAGGACGCAGAGCGCGGACTCCGGGGTCGTCGGCCCGTGCGCACGCAGCATCTGCCGCAGGGACACCCCGTCGACGAGCTCCATGACGATGGCCGCGCCGGCCGGCGACTCGACGTACTCGTAGAGCCGACAGACGTGCGGGTCGTCGATCTCGGCCAGCAGCCGGGCCTCGTCGCGGAACGCGGTGCGCAACGACGGGTCGTCGCCGATCCCGCCGGCGAGGTACTTGATGGCGACCGGGGTGCCGGTCGCCTCGTGCACCGCGAGGTCCACCCGGCCGGACGCGCCGGCGCCGAGCTGCCGGACCGGCCGGTAGCCGGACACCTGCCAACCCGTCACGGCGTCACCTCCCGCACCGGGCGGCCGGCGTGACCGCCACGGTCGCCATTGTGGTCGCCGCCGGCGCCGGGGCCATCGGCGCAACGGACGCTTCCGGGCTCCGGACGTCCGCCGCTCGGCGGCGGGGTGGCGGGATGGTCGGTAACGGACACACGCCACTGGTAGCACCCGGCGGCAAGCGTCGCCGCCGACGCGCCCCGCCGGGCTACTGCACTAAGGTGCAGGCCGTGAGCAGCGAGGCGGGCACCGAGCCCCGGTCCCGACGGGTGATGACCACCCGCCGGTGGCTCAGTGTCCTGTTGCTGACGATGACGGCGCTGGTGCTGCTGGGCGGGGGCTTCGGCGCCCTCGCCCTGACGCACACCGCCGGGGTCTCGAACCATCTCGCCGACCGGGTCGCCCCGGCCCGCACGGCGGTCGGCCAGGTCGACAACGGCCTGCTCGCGCAGGCGGCGGCCGTGCGTGGTCACGCCGTCACCGGGGATCCGCGGTTCGTCGACTCCTACCGGCGGGGCGTGGCGGACGAACACGCGACGATGGCCCGGCTGCGCGACCTGCTCGCCGACGAGCCGGCGGCGTTGGCCGACCTGGACCGGGCTCGGCGGCTCGCCGACCGGTGGCGCGCGGACTTCGCCGAACGCCTGATCAGCGCCCGGCAGGCGGGTGGGACACCGGCCGAGCTGGCGGCGGTGGTCGCCGGGGACGCCGCGGCCTTCGACGCGGCGCGCGGCGAGCTGACCGGGTTGGCGGCCCGGCTGGACGAGGTCCGGGACGCCGGCCGGGCCGACCTGGACCGGGCCCGGGCGCTGCGCGACCTGACCTTCGTGACGATCCTCGCGGCCCTGCTGGTCTGCGGCGTCGTCGGCTCCGTGCTGGTCCGCACGGCGGTGCTGCGACCGCTGGAGCGGCTGGGCGCGGCGGCGCGGCGGGTGGCCGGCGGCGACTTCCGGCACCGGCTGCGGCCGGAGGGGCCCGCCGACATCGCGCGGCTGACCAGCGACGTGGAGACCATGCGGCGCACGGTGGTGGACGCGTGGGAGCGCAGCCAGCACGACCGGGACGCCCTGGAGCAGCAGGCGGCCGAGCTGCGCCGCTCCAACGAGGACCTGGAGCAGTTCGCGTACGTCGCGTCGCACGACCTGCAGGAGCCGCTGCGCAAGGTGGCGTCGTTCTGCCAGATGCTGGAGCGCCGCTACGCCGACCAGCTCGACGACCGGGCCCGGCAGTACATCGGCTTCGCCGTCGACGGGGCGACCCGGATGCAGGAGCTGATCAGCGACCTGCTCACCTTCTCCCGCATCGGCCGGGTCTACGGCGAGCTGCGCGAGGTCGACCTGGCCGAGGTGTTCGCGCAGGCCGAGGCGAACCTGTCCCGGGCGGTCGACGAGGCCGGCGCGACGATCACCCACGACCCGCTGCCGACCGTACGGGGCGACGCGACGCTGCTGACCATGCTCTGGCAGAACCTGCTGGGCAACGCGATCAAGTTCCGCAGCCCCGACCGGACGCCGCTGGTCCGGGTGTCGGTGACGGACACCCCGGACGGCTGGCGCTTCGCCGTCGAGGACAACGGCATCGGGATCGACCCCCGGTACGCCGAGAAGATCTTCGTGATCTTCCAGCGGCTGCACCCCCGGGGCGCCTACCCGGGCACCGGCATCGGGCTGGCGGTGTGCAAGAAGATCGTCGAGTACCACGGTGGGACGCTGGCCCTGGACGAGGGTCACCGGGACGGGGCACGGTTCGTGTTCACGGTGCCGCGCGCGCCCGAGGTGGTCGTACCGGAGCAGCCGGGCGAGCCGGCGACGGAGTCGGCGCCGGCACGCTGAGGCCGGCGGGGTGCGGCACCTGTGGTGGGTCGGACGGGCGGCGGTGCGGGTGAGGCCGGCGGTCGCCGGGCCGATTGGCGACGGCGGGGGGCGTTCCGCCTCGGGCTCCCGCGCCTTCACGATCCAAAGCCACGTCTGCCGGGCAAATCGGCGGTTGCCGGATCCCGGACCGGTTCTCCTGACTACGGTTATCCCGAGCGGGCCGGCGGGAGCCGGCCATGGGCCGGGCGCCCGGCGACGGAGGGCCGGCCGGGCAGGGCCGATCGCTGGAGGCGATGCCGGTGACCATGGAAGCAGAGCGCACACTTCGCGCCGACGAGATCACCGAGCTGGGCGAGCTCGCCGCGCAGCTGCGGGTGGACGCGATCCGGTGCAGCACCCGGGCGGAGTCCGGTCACCCGACCTCCAGCCTGTCCGCCGCGGACCTGCTCGCCGTGCTGGTCTCGCGGCACCTGCGCTACGACTGGGCGGACCCGCACGGCCGCGCCAACGACCACCTGATCTTCTCCAAGGGTCACGCCTCGCCGCTGCTCTACGCGGTCTTCAAGGCCGTCGGCGTGATCGGCGACGAGGAGCTGGTGGAGACCTACCGCCGCTTCGGCTCGCGCCTGCAGGGGCACCCGACGCCGGCGCTGCCCTGGGTCGACGTGGCCACCGGCTCGCTCGGCCAGGGGCTGCCCGTCGGCGTCGGCATCGCATTGGCCGGCCGGTACCTGGACCGGCTGCCGTTCCACGTGTGGGTGCTGTGCGGGGACAGCGAGACCGCCGAGGGCTCGGTCTGGGAGGCGCTGGACAGGGCCGGCACCTACGGGCTGGGCAACCTGACGGCGATCGTCGACGTGAACCGGTTCGGCCAGCGGGGCCCGACGGAGCTGGAGTGGGACCTGGACACCTACCGGCGTCGGGTGGAGGCGTTCGGCTGTCAGGCGCTCGTCGTCGACGGCCACGACCTCGCCGCCGTCGACGAGGCGTTGGGCCGGGCCCGGCGGGCGACGGGGCCGACCGTGGTGCTCGCCCGCACCGTCAAGGGCAAGGGGGTGCCCGAGGTCGAGGACGAGCCGGGCTGGCACGGCAAGCCCTTCAAGCCCGAGCTGGCCGAACGCGCCGTCGAGGCGCTCGGCGGCGTACGCCGGATCCGCGTCGCCGGGCCCCGGCCCGAGCCCGCGCCGCCGCCCGCCGCGCCGGCCGGCACCCCGCCGGCCCGGCCGCGGTACGAGCCGGGGGCGAAGGTGGCCACCCGCAACGCCTACGGGGACGCGCTGCGCGCCCTCGGGGCCCGGCCGGACGTGGTGGTGCTGGACGGCGAGGTCAGCGACTCGACCCGCGCCGACCGGTTCGCCGAGGCGTATCCCGACCGGTTCTTCGAGATGTTCATCGCCGAGCAGCAACTGGTCGCGGCGGCGGTCGGGTTTCAGGTGCGCGGATACCGCCCCTTCGCGTCGACCTTCGCGGCCTTCTTCTCCCGCGCCTACGACTTCATCCGCATGGCCGCCATCTCCGGGGCCGACATCGCCCTGTCCGGCTCGCACGCCGGCGTGGAGGTCGGCGCGGACGGCCCCTCCCAGATGGGGCTGGAGGACCTGGCGGCGATGCGCGCCGTCCACGGCTCCACCGTCCTCTACCCGAGCGACGCCGTGTCCTGCGCGGCCCTCGTCGAGCGGATGGTCGACCTGGCGGGCGTCACCTACCTGCGGACGACCCGTGGGGCGTACCCCGTCCTGTACGGCGACGGCGAGGAGTTCCCGGTGGGCGGCAGCAAACTGCTGCGCGGCGGCGACGACGACCGCGTCGCGCTGATCGGCGCGGGGGTGACGGTGCACAACTGCCTCGCCGCCGCCGAGCGGCTGGCGGACGAGGGCGTCCGGGCCCGGGTGATCGACCTGTACTCGGTGAAGCCGCTGGACCGGCAGCGGCTGCTCGACGCCGTCCGGGTCACCGGCGGCCGGCTGGTGGTGGTGGAGGACCACTACCCGGAGGGCGGCCTCGGGTCGGCCGTGCTGGAGGCGCTGGCCGACCTCGCCGAGCCGGTGCGGGTGACGCACCTGGCCGTACGCGGACTGCCGACCTCCGGCACGGCGAGCGAGCTGATGGACCAGGCGGGCATCGGGGTGGCGGCGATCGTCGCGGCGTCGCGCGCCGCGCTGTCCGGGACGTGACCGGCCGAGGCGGTGCGCGACGAGTTGCGCGACTGCGCCTCCTGGCTGCGCCTGACCGCGACCGCGCCGGCGGGCGGCATCGAAGAGCGTCCCGCTCGCGGTGACGACGACCAGGGCAGGCGGCGTCTCACCGAGGGGCGGCGGGCTGCCTTCCCGGGTCGTCCGCCGGGGTGATGGTGACGTCGAAGACGTCGAGGAGGCCGAGCAGTCCCGCGAGGGCGACGGCCTCGTCGCGTCGCAGCGTGATGCTGCGGGTGGCGTCGGGGTCGTCGCCGTCGTGGTAGACCAGCTCACGCCGGCCGCCCGCGTAGTGCGTCACCACACCGACGCGGCACCCCGCGTCGGTGGTGAACATGCGGCGGAATCCGATGCCGGGCAGCGGTGTCAGTTCGACGTCCATCGTCACTCCAGGTGGTACGGGGAATCGGCGGTGGGCACGGCACGGCCGGACGGAACGCCCGGCCGGTGGATGCGCCGACGACCGCGCGGTGCCGCCGGCGGGGCGCCGCGCGGGGCCGGCGGACGGAGTCAGCCGGTGAGCAGCAGGCGCAGACCGGCCAGCGTGGCCAGGTGGGGATCCGCGGGCATGGTGACGGTGCGACCGGTCAGGGCGGCCAGCCTGGCCGCCAGCCCGGGGTGTGCCGCCCCGCCGCCGGTGATCAGCAGCCGACGTCGCCCCGGGCGGACGGGGTGGGCGCCCAGGCGCCGCACGGTGGCCGCGATCGACGGCACCTGGTCGACGGAGTTCGGCACGTCCACGCGCTCGGCCGCCACGACCGCGCGGTCGGCGATGCGGGCGATCTCGGTGCGGCCGTGCCCGATGTCGATGGCGACGATGTCGTCGCCGTCGAGATCGGCCGGGCAGGCCAGGGCCGCCGCCAGCGGCTCCTCCACGGTGGCGACGCGCCCGCCCAGCGCCCGCCGGACCACCGCGACCAGGAGGTTCTTCTGCCGCAGTGTCGCGGTGGCCGGCACGCCGACCACGACCGGGGACAGGTCGTCACCCGGCCTGCCGGTGGCCGCGGCCACGACCCGCAGCAGGTGCACGCAGGCGTGGAAGTCCTCGACCACGCCGTGCCGCACCGGCCACACCAGCTTCGCGTCGCCGCCGGCGCGCAGGTCGATCGCGGCGCGGCCGACGGCGTGACCGCCGGACGGTATCCGCGCGACGACGGCGGGCTCGGCGACCACCGTGCCGTGCGGCGGGGACCACACCCGCACCGTCGAGGTGCCGAGGTCGAGGGCGAGGGGGTGCCGCAGGCCGAGGCGGGCGTACGCACCGGGGGCCAGCACGCTCACCACCCCCGCGGCGGGGTGGCGGTCGCCGGCCGGGCGACGAACGGGGAACGGGGACGCGTGGCGGGGCGCAGGGCGGGCATGGTGCTCCAGGCCAGGGGCCGGCGCCGCGCGGCGCCGGAGGCGGACAGGCTTCAGACGGCGAACGTCAGCCCGGGCGGAGCGCGATCCGCCGACCATGCCGGCACACAACCCGGGACGGCCCGACGCGTGGACCGGAACACGATGCACAGCCCGACCGCCCGCGCGGCGGCCAGCACCACGACCAGCACGGCGAGCATCAGCAGCGCCGGCAGCGCGATCCGCCTGCCGGCGCGGCGGGCCGCCTGCCGTTCCTGCATGCCGCCACCATAGCCGGGTCGACAGCCGCCCGGCCATGCCGCCGCCCGCCCGGCGCGGCGCCCGCCGCGGGCGGTGGCGTCCCCGCCACCGAGCGGTCGGAGCGGGTGACCTCGATGCGGTCGCCCTCGCGCAGGTCCCGCAGCCGGTGGAAGACGGCCGGCCCGGTCGTGGTGTCG
>NZ_JBSGDY010000092.1:0-24320 GCF_053602615.1 Micromonospora sp. NPDC004336 | reverse complement strand
CCCACCCCCGGCGGGCGCGCGTGTCGACCGTACCACCCGACGGGCCACCACGCCCCCCCCCCCCCCCCGGCGGGGGGGGGGGGGGGGGGGCGGGCCCCCCCCCCCCCCCCCGCCGGGTGGCGGGTGCCTTCTCCAGCGCCCCGGTCATCGCCGGGCGCGGGTCACGCCGGCACCTTGGCGGTGGCGTCGACGATCGCCTTGAGCAGGTCGACCACGCGGGGCCCCCAGCGGGAGGCGACGTCGTCGTCGAGGGCGACGATCTGGTTGTTCCTGACCGCGGTGACGCCCGACCAGCCGGCCCGCGCCTTGACCGTGTCGGCGCTCTGCTGGCAGCACTTGGTGTCGGCGAGGAAGACGAAGTCCGGGTCCGCCTTGACGATCACCTCCTGCGACAGCTGCGGGTAGCCGCCGTTCTTGCCGTCGGCGTCGGACGGGTCGGCGATGTTCTCCAGGCCGGCCATCGCGTAGAGCGAGCCGATGAAGGTCTTGCTGGTGGCGGTGTACAGCTCCGGGCCCAGCTCGTGGTAGTAGGTCAGCTTCTCGGCGCGCTTCGGCAGGTCGGCGACGAGCTTGGCGATGTCGTCCTTCATCCGCCTGGTCACGTCGGCCGCCTCGGTGGCGTGGCCGGTGAGCGCGCCCAGCTCGGTGATCTGCCGGTAGGTGTCGTCCAGCGTGGTCGCCGCGGGGGTGAGGTAGACCGGGATCTTGAGCGCGGTGAGCTGCTCGACGATCTTGTTGCGGTCGTCGGAGATCACCACCAGGTCGGGGCTCCTGCCGGCGATCGCCTCGGCGTTCGGCGAGAAGCCGGAGAGGTCGGTCTTCGGGGCGTCCGCCGGGTGGTTCGAGTTGTCGTCGACGGCGGTGACCTGCTTGCCGGCGCCGATGGCGAAGAGCATCTCGGTGGCCGACGGCGCCAGCGACACGATCTTCTCGGGCCGCTCGTCGAGCGTGAGCTTGCCGACGGTCACCGGGAAGGCGGCCGTCGCGGAGCTGCCGCCGCCGGTGGCGGGCGCGTCGGAGGTCTTCTCGGCGCAGGCGCCGAGCGCGAGCGCGGCGACCGCGAGGGTCGCGGCGAAGAGCCGGGGGGTACGTCTGGACATCTGTCCTCCTGTCGGTCGAGGAGCGTGGTGCTTCGCCGACAGGGACCGGTGCGCCCGTCCGCGAGGCGCCCTTCCTCGAGAGCGCGAGTCGCGACCACTGACGCAGGCGACCTGGCTCGTCCCCGCCGCGCTCGGCCTCGGCCGGGCGTGGTGGGGCATCACAGTTGCGGGACAGCGCCGGATTCGCACCGGCTTCGCTGCTAGCGGTCGGTAGAACCGTAGCGCACACCCCGGACGTGCCTCGACGATCCAGGTCGCATCGCCGCTCGCTGATCGACAACAGCGGCGATATGCCCTGGATCGACGGTGCGTGGGGGTGGGTGGGGCCCCGCCGGGGGCGGGACGGGGCCCCACCCGGGTTCAGGAACTGGTGATGGTGACGTTGTCCACAGCCGCCTCGACCAGGCTCGCGCCCGAGGCGTCCGCCGCCTCGACGAGGATCCGCACCGACTGGCCCGCGTACGGGGTGAGGTCGGCGTTCGTCACCGCCCAGGCGCCGTTGCGGTTGGTGGCCGCGCCGGACTGGGTGAACAGGGCCGTGGTGCCGCCGTTGTGCACCACGCTGACCCGGAGGTAGTCGGCCGACGAGGCGTTCGAGCCGTGCGCCAGGTACCAGGCCAGGGAGAGCGTCAGCGTGCCCGAGGCCGGCAGGGTCACCGCCGGCGACCGGGCGCTGGTCACCCCGCCGTCGACGTCGTAGTCACCGGCCGCCGTGCCGGCCAGGCGGCCGGTCACCAGGTCGTTGGCGCCGCCGTACGGGACGAGCTGCTTGGCGCCGCTGGAGGTGGTCGCCTGGGCGGCGCCCCGCTCCCACGCCCCGACGGTCGCGGTGTCGGTGCCGTTCGGGTTGACGGTCCAGCCGGTGGCCGTCTCGAAGGTGTCCGACCAGACCGTGGTGCCGCCGCCACCGCCGCAGTACTGCGCCTCCTTGCCGATCACGCGGTAGGGGCAGTCGGCGTACTCGCTGATCAGCAGGACCGCCTCCCGGTTGCGCGAGGTCTGGGCGGGGATCACCTCGTCGGGCGGGTAGAAGCCGCCGCCGCCGGCCGAGCCCGGGTACATCTCGAAGGTGTAGGCCCAGATGCCGTGCTGGCCCCACATCCAGTCGATGCTGTCGCCGTCGGTGATGTAGAGGTCGCTGGACTGCTGCGGGGTGTAGCCGTTGGTGTTGGCCATCTGCTGGCCCAGGCTGGCGAAGGTGTTGTACTGGTCCGTCGTCATCCCGGGGGCGGTGTTGTTGTACGTGTAGCCGAACGGCCAGAGCACCAGCTCCGAGTACGTGTGGAAGTCGATGTTGGCCTTGATCTGCTGGGTGCCGCCGACGACCCGGCTGTTGACGAAGTTGCGCAGCGCGGCGGTCTCCGGGGCGGAGAACGCCGACGGGCCCCGGTAGGTGTCCGACGAGGTCGAGCCGGACGAGCCGCCGCAGCAGCCCCACTGGTAGGACCAGTTGCGGTTCAGGTCGGTGCCGACGTACGACGAGCCGCTGTTCGGCTGCCGGTTCTTGCGCCAGGACCGGTAGGAGCCGGTGGCGATGTCGTACTCGCTGCCGTCCGGGTTGACCGTGGGCACGATCCAGATCTCCCGGCTGTTCACGATGTTGGTGACCCGGGAGTCGGTGCCGTAGCTGTCGGTGAAGAGGTTGAGCAGGTAGATCGCCATCTCGACGGTCAGGTGCTCGCGGGCGTGCTGCTGGGAGTTGAACAGGATCTCCGGTTCGGCCTCGTCCGTGCCGACGTTGTCGGAGATCTTCACCGCCATCAGGTCGCGGCCCTCGTACGACGACCCGATGCTGATCTTCCGGGCGATCGACGGGTGGTCGGCGACCACCTTGTTCACCACGGCGGTCAGTTCGGCGTAGTCGTGGTAGTTGGAGTCGGCGGGCGGGAAGGCGGCGGTGCCGACGTCCCCCTCGGCGTGGTCGTGCCCGTCGGCGGACGGGGTGGCGACCGCCTCCAGCCGGAAGCCGAGCCGGGTGATCGCCGCCGCCTCGGCGGGCGTGGCCGAGACGTTCAGGACGCCGTGCTCGACGTGGTCGATGGCGGCGCCGGTGCCGGCGACGGCGGTGCGGTCGGCCACCGTACGCGGGCCGAGCACCCGGTAGGAGGTGGCCGCGGAGTCGGCGGCGCGGTCCGGCGCGGGTCGGGCGGCGGCCGGCGCGGCGGCGACCGTGAGCAGGCCGAACCCGGCTGCTACGGCGATCGCCAGGCGGCGGCGGAGGGTGGTGTTGCGGAAGGCCATGGACAACCTCCTCGGGGGGCGGGAGGAGATCCCGCTCGGTGGAGCACACTCCACCACGCCCACATGGTCATATCAACATTCATCGTTATCCAGTTGCATGCCATCCGGATCCTCACCTCGGCAAGGATTTTCCATCCGTCGCCCTCTGGCGAAAGTTCCTTCCGAGCGGGACACTGACCCGCAACGATCCGTCCGTCCCTGCGGAGGACCCATGGCCAGACCCCGCCTGCGCACGGCCGCCCTCGCGGCCGCCACCGCGCTCACCCTTCTCGGCACCGCGACGCCCGCCGTCGCGGCGCCCGGCACGGCCCCGTCGACCGCCAGCACGGTGGTCCACGACGAGCAGATCACCTTCCAGGACTGGTCCCGCTACCCCGACTGGCGTCGCGGCACCCACGCCGGCACGAAGGCCGTCCCCGGCGTCCGGCCCGGCGTCACGCTGGCCACGCCGCTCGGCACCACCGACTACACCGACCCGCACACCGGCGTGACCCGGAGCTGGGAGTACGCGACCTGGACCTCCCCGGTCACCCAGATCGGGTTCGACGCCACCGAGCTGATCGCCTCGTGGAACGCGAACACCCCGGCCGGCACCTGGATCCAGGTGGAGATGCAGGGCACCTACAACACCGGCGTCCAGACCAAGTGGTACGTGATGGGGCGCTGGGCCTCCGGCGACGCCGACATCAAGCGCACCAGCGTCAACCGGCAGGGCGACCCCTGGTCGACCATCTGGACCGACACGTTCAGCATCGACGACGCCTCGGTCGGGGTGCTGCTACGGGCCTACCAGCTGCGGCTCACCCTCTACCGGGCGCCGGGCCAGAAGGCCGCGCCGGTCGTGCACACGGTGGGCGCGATGAGCTCCAACGTGCCCGACCGGTTCACCGTCGAGCCGAGCGCCGGCGGCATCGCCTGGGGCAGGGAGCTCGCCGTCCCGCGCTACTCGCAGAACGTGCACACCGGCCACTACCCCGAGTACGACGGCGGCGGACAGGCCTGGTGCTCCCCCACCTCCACCACGATGGTGATCGAGTACTGGGGCCGGAAGGCGTCCGAGGAGGACACGTCCTGGGTCGACCCGACCTACCCGGACCCGACGGTCAACCACGCCGCCCGGATGGTCTACGACTACCAGTACGACGGCGCCGGCAACTGGCCGTTCAACACCGCGTACGCGGCCAGCTTCCCCGGCCTGGAGGCGCGGGTCACCCGGCTGCACTCGCTGGACGAGGTGGAGCGCTTCATCGCCGCCGGCATCCCGGTGGTCACCAGCCAGTCCTTCCTGGCCAGCGAGCTGGACGGGGCGAACTACGGCACATCCGGGCACCTGTTCGTCGTCGTCGGCTTCACCGCCGAGGGCGACGTGATCGTCAACGACCCGGCCTCGTCGAGCAACGAGGCGGTGCGCAACGTCTACAAGCGCGAGCAGTTCGAGCAGATCTGGCTGCGGACGAAGCGGACCAACGCCAGCGGCGGCGTCTCCGGCGGCTCCGGCGGCGTCGTCTATCTGATCAAGCCCACCCTGAAGCCGTGGCCGAAGGTGGCCGGCTCCACCAACTGGTGACCTGACCGCCCGATGACACCGATCGAGGGGCTCGCGCCTCCCGGGTCCACCCCGGGCGGCGCGGGCCCCTCGTCACTTCTCGGCGGCGGGGCCGTCCGGGCCCTGGTCGTCGCCGGCGAGGGCCGAGCGCAGGCGCTCCTTCTCGGCGCGGCGACGCTCGGCGGCCTCGGCCATCTCCACCGCCATCTCGTCCCGCCAGCCCTTGAGCAGGAAGAACGAGGCGGCGGCCGAGAAGGCCAGCGCCAGCATCAGCTTGACGAAGAGATTCATGTCGACCAGCCAGAGGGCCGCCAGCACGGCGACGAACAGCCCGATCCGGCCCAGCGTGTACTTGACCGCCGCGCTCACGTTCCGCACTCCGTTTCTCCGCCGCCGGGGTCGTCCCGGTGCGGGTTCAGCCCGTCCGGCGGGCCAGCCAGTGGACGCCGTGGAACCAGACCACCGCGTACGCGAGGGTGAGGGCCGCCGCGCCCAGCCCACCGGAGGCAAGCGGCGGGAGCCCGGCGGCCAGACCGGCCACCACCAGCCCCGCGACCAGCCCCACGGCGGCGGCCACGAGCCCCGCCACCACCCGGGCCGCCCCGAACTCCCAGGCCCGGAAGTCGTCCCAGAACAGCCAGGCCGGCAGGATCACCGCCAGCCAGCCGTTGGCCCGCCCGAAGTCGCCGCTGCCGACCAGCGCGAAGGCCCAGTCGAACAGCAGCACCGCCAGCAGGCCGACGACCAGGCCGGCCAGGCTCACCCCGAGCAGGTCGCCCAGGGTGAGGATGCGCCCGTCGGCGTCGCGCCGGGGAAACCCGCTCCGCTGCTCGGTCATGGCCTACGAGATTACGTGCCGGCTCAGGCCCAGACCTGCTGCGGCTCGGCGCGCCGCTCCGCCAGGGACGGGGCGGCGTCGTACTCGCGGACCACCTCGTAGCGGGTGTTCCGCTCGACGGGACGGAAGCCGGCGTCCCAGATCAGGTGCAGCAGGTCGTCGCGGTGCATCGTGTTCGGGGTGCCGTACGAGTCGGCGTCGTGGGTGATCTTGTATTCCACGACCGAGCCGTCCAGGTCGTCCACGCCGAAGTTGAGCGAGAGCTGGGCGACCGACAGCCCGTGCATCACCCAGAAGCACTTCACGTGCGGGACGTTGTCGAAGAGCAGCCGGGAGACGGCGAAGGTCTTGAGCGACTCGGCCGGCGAGGCCATCGTCGTCTGCGCCTGGATCCGGTTGCGGATCTTGCCGTCGGCCGAGTCGACGAAGTCGTGCTGGTAGCGCAGCGGGATGAAGACCATGAAGCCGCCGGTCTCGTCCTGCAGCTCGCGCAGCCGCAGCACGTGGTCGACCCGGTGCCGGGGCTCCTCGATGTGGCCGTAGAGCATGGTCGACGGCGTCTTCATGCCCTTGCTGTGCGCCAGCCGGTGGATCCGCGACCAGTCCTCCCAGTGGCAGGCGTGGTCGACGATGTGCTGGCGGACCTCCCAGTCGAAGATCTCCGCGCCGCCGCCGGTCAGCGACTCCAGGCCGGCGTCCATCAGCTCGTCGAGGATCTCGTCGGCGCTCAGGCCGCTGATCTTCTCGAACCACTGCACCTCGGTCGCGGTGAACGCCTTCAGCTTGACGTTCGGCAGCGCCGCCTTCAGCTCGCGGAGCACCTTCGGGTAGTAGCGCCAGGGCAGGGTCGGGTGCAGGCCGTTGACGATGTGCAGCTCGGTGAGCTGCTCGTCCTCCATCTCCTTGGCCTTGCGGACCGCCTCGTCGATGCGCATCGTGTAGGCGTCCTTCTCGCCCGGCTTGCGCTGGAACGAGCAGTACGCGCACGAGGCGGAGCAGACGTTGGTCAGGTTGAGGTGCCGGTTGACGTTGAACATCACCCGGTCGCCGTTGAGCTCCGTACGCCTGTGGTGGGCCAGCCGACCCAGCCACGTCAGGTCGTCGCTGTCGTAGAGGGCGATGCCGTCCTCGCGGGTCAGCCGCTCGCCGGCGTACACCTTCGCTTCGAGCTCACGCTTGAGTCCGGCGTCCATCGAAAGCCACGTCCCTTCCGCCTGCGGTAGGAATCGAGCGTACGTCGGCCCGCCGACGACCTCGCAGCACGGTCGGCCCCCGTGCCGTCGCTCACCGAACTCTCAGCGTCCCGTGACCCGTCGATCCATCGACATGGCTGCCTGGGTGAGGTAAGACAGGATGGGACGTTCGACACACACTGGTAGCGTCCTCACGGCCGCGCCCATCCGGCGCGGCGACACCACGCCGGACGGGGAGCGGAATGGTCGACAGCGGGCGCGGGCGACGGCAGCGACGACGGAGCCCGGTGATCTCGCCGGTGCTGCGTCCGGCGCTCTGGTCCGCCCTGCTCGGAGCCGTCGCCGCCACGGTCCTCGCCAACCCGGTCCACGCCGACCCGGCCCTGCCCGCGACCGTTCCCGACACCGGGTCCCGCCCGGTCGTCGCCGGAGCGCTCCAGCTGCCCGGCGGCGCGCCCGGCACCGGCGTGCCGGGCCTCGTGGGCGCGCCCGGCAACACCGTCGTGCCGGGCGGCAGCCTGGTCAACGGTCCGCTCGGCACCCAGATCTACGCCGCCGAGGCCCAGGTCGGGCAGTTGCGCGACCAGCTGCTCCTGCTGCTGCAGAAGCGCACCGAGGCGGAGACCCAGCGGGCCACCGCCGAGCGTGACCTCGCGCTCGCCCGGGAGGCGCTGGCCCGTGCCCAGGAGGGCGCCGACGTCGCCGCCGCGGGCGCGTTCAAGGCCGCCGCCGCCCTCCCGCCCGGCGAGTTCGCCAACGACCTGCACGAGCTGAGCCGGCTCTCCCGCATCATCCGGGGCGAGAAGGCCGAGGGGGGCACCACCGCCGCCGAGGGCGAGCTCCTCCGCGCCCGCACGGGCGAGCAGGCGGCCAGCCAGGCGATGGTGTCGGCCGAGTCCCGGCTCAAGGGCGCCCAGACGGAATACGCCGCCGGCGAGAAGGCCCTGCGCGACGCCGAGGCCAAGCTCGCGAAGCTGCGCCGCGACAACGCCGCGCAGCTCGTCGAGCTGGAGCGCCAGCAGGAGGCCCTCGACCAGCAGCTCGGCGCCGACTACCTCGGCAACGAGACCGCGAACGGGCTGGCCGCCCACCCGACCGCCCTCAAGGCCGTGGCCTACGCCAAGGCGCAGCTCGGCGACCCCTACCTGTGGGCCGCCGAGGGGCCGGACCGGTTCGACTGCTCCGGCCTGATCTACGCCGCCTACCGCTCGGCGGGCTACTACGGGCTGCCCCGGGTCTCCCGGGACCAGTACTACGCCACCCGCTCCCGCACCGTCTCCCGCTCCGCGCTGCTCCCCGGCGACCTGGTCTTCTTCGCGTCCGGCACGAGCTGGACGACGATCCACCACATGGGCATGTACATCGGCGGCGGAAAGATGATCCACGCGCCGACCACGGGCGACGTCGTGAAGATCTCCCCGGTGCGCTGGTCCCGCCTCTACGCGGCGACCCGCGTGATCGGGGCGGTGCCCGCGCCGACCAGCACCCCGTCGCCCACGCCGACGCAGAGCACGTCGCCAACGCCGAAGCCGACGGGCAGCGCCAAGCCGACCCCGAAGCCCACGTCGCCGTCGCCGAGCCCGTCGACCTCGCCGTCGACCTCACCGTCGGCGTCGCCCACCGGGTCGCCGTCGCCCAGCACGTCGCCCACGCCCAGCACGTCGCCGTCGCCGTCGCCGTCCGGGTCGCCGTCGACGAGCCGCTCCGCCTCGTCGGCGCCGAGCGCCACCTCCGGCGCGGTGGCGCCGACCACGGCGGCGGGCAGCGCCGACCCGACGCGCAGCACCTCGGCGACCGCCTCGACGAGCACCGGCAGCTGACCGGGGCGGGTCGGCACCGCCCGGCGCGCCGACGCCGGTCCGCGCCGACCATCGGCCCGCTACGCACTCCGGCTGTGCCGCACGGCCGGAATGTGGCACGGTGACAGTCAGACACGTCCGGTCCGACGCCGCGGACCCGGGCGCGAGCGTGGCGCGGAGGGCGAGCATGGCCGAGCATGAGGTTCCGGGGGAGCCGGTCGACCACGGATCCACGCCCGACCGGAGCCATGCCGGGTCCGCGCAGTCGTCGGGGTCCGGTGGGTCCGCCGCGACCGGGGCCGACGGTGGGCCCGCGTCGGGCACCGGCTCCTCGGGCCCGTCGAGGTCGTCGATCGAGCCGCCCGCCGACGACGTACGCCGGCAGCCCGCCCGGGGCCGGGTGAGCGTGGCCACCGCCGCCGCCCCCGGCGAGGGGGAGTCGGCGCCGCCGGCCCGCCCGACCGCCGCCACCACCTACCGGGCCACCGGCGCGACCACCCCGGCCGGCGGCGTCCCCGAGCAGCGCGGCACCGCCGCGGCCCGGGCCAGTGCCGCCGTGCCCGGGATACGGCGGGTCTCCGCCGACGAGGCCGCCGTCATCCGGTCGCGCACCGGTGAGGCCAGGGTCTACCGGGCCGCGCCGGTCAACCCGGAGCCGCCGGAGCCCGCCCAGCCGCCGGAGCCGGCGCAGCCGCCCACGCCGCCGGTCCCGGAACCCGAGCCGGCGCCGGCCCCCGTGCCGCCGGTGCCCGGGCCGACCCCGCCGTCGCCGAACCCGCCGGTGCCGCACCCGCCGGTCCCGAGTCCGACCCCGCCGCTGCCCGGCCCGGTGCCGCCCCGCCCGGTGCCGCCCCGCCCGGGGCCCCCGGGTCCGGTGCCGCCCCTGCCGGGTCCGCCGGCGCCGCCGCCCGGGCCGCCGGTGCCCGCACCGCCGCCCCCGCCGGGCCCGATGCCGGCGCCGCCGTTCCCGCCGCCGCCCGCGACGGCCGCCGTACCCGCCCCGACCTTCTCGGCCGCGACGCCCGTGAGCACGCCGGCCGTCGCGCCGCCGTTCTCCACGCCGCAGGTCTCCGCGCCGCCGGCCGTCGCGCCGCCGTTCTCCGCGCCGCCGGCTGCCGCGTCACCGGCCTCGGTGCCGCCGGCCGGCACCGCGCCGTACTCCGCCGCTCCGGCCTCGGTGCCGCCGGCCACCACCGCGCCGTTCTCCGTGCCGCCGGCTGCCGCGTCGCCAGCCTCCGCTTCGGCCGTGCCCGCCCCCGCCCTGCCGACGTGGCCGCCGCCGACCAGTCCGGGTGACCGTCGACCGGGCGGCGCCGAGCCGGCCACGGCTCCCCGGGAGGCGCGCCGGTCGACCGGGCGCCCCGCCGACGCGGATCCGTCCGGCCGGGGCGGGTCCGACGGCACCCCCGCGGGGCGCTACGACGGCGGGCCCGACCTCGGCACGATCTACGGCGCGGGCACGGACGGCCCGGGCTTCGCCACGGTCGCGTTCCCGGCCAACAACCCGGTGGAGAATTCCGGGTCGCTGACCGGGCACATCCTGGCCCAGGGCTGGACGGAGACCGCCACCGAGGAACGGTCCAGCACCAGGAAGGTGGTGATCGTCCTGGCCGCCTCGCTGGGCCTGCTCGTGGCGGTAAGCGTGCTGATCGTCCTGCTCGCCACCGACACGGTGGGCGGGCTGGTGGGTGGCGCCCTGAACGGGTGAACCGCCCGGCGACGACCATGGTGAGCCCGCCCACTACCGATCCGTGGTGCGGTGGCGGGTTCGCCGAGCCGCCGTACACTGGTGAGGATCACTGACCCGGCGCGCCGTGCGCGCCCATGGGCGATCTTGCGGGCGATTCGGCGGCGTTCAGCTGCGGCAGGCCATCGCGAAGATGCGCCCCGCTCGAAAGGCATTTCTTGACCACGTTTGCTGAGCCCAGCACGTTTCCGCCCGCCCTTGAGACCGCCGACGCGCAGGCCGCCGAGCGGGACACCAGCCCGCAGGACCCGGCCGCCCCGGTGTCGGCCGAGGCCACCGACTTCGCCGCGCTGGGGCTGCCCCAGCCGCTGGTCCGGGCGCTCGCCCGGCAGGGCATCTCCGCTCCGTTCGAGATCCAGCGCGCCACCGTGCCGGACGCGCTCGCCGGCCGCGACGTCCTCGGCCGGGGCCAGACCGGCTCCGGCAAGACCCTGGCCTTCGGCCTGCCGCTGCTGGCCCGGGTGGCCGAGGGCGAGCGGGCCCGGCCGCTGCACCCGCGGGCCCTGGTCCTGGTGCCGACCCGCGAACTCGCCATGCAGGTCAACGACGCGCTGCTGCCGCTCGGCAAGGCCGTCGGCGTCTTCCTCAAGACCGCCGTCGGCGGCGTGCCGTACGACCGGCAGATCGACGCCCTGCGACGCGGCGTGGAGATCGTCGTGGCCACCCCGGGCCGGCTGGGCGACCTCATCGCCCGAGGCGTCTGCCACCTCGACGACGTCGAGGTGACCGTGCTCGACGAGGCCGACCAGATGGCCGACATGGGCTTCCTGCCCGAGGTCACCGAGCTGCTGGCGAAGACGCCGGCGGGCACCCAGCGGCTGCTCTTCTCGGCCACCCTGGACGGTGACGTCGACGCGCTGGTCAAGCGGTTCATGACCGACCCGGTGACCCACTCGACCGCGCCGTCCACCGCCTCGGTGTCCACGATGGACCACCACATGCTGCTGATCCCGCCGCACGACAAGTTCTCGGTGGCGGCGTCCATCGCGGCCCGCGACGGGCGGACGATGGTCTTCGCCCGCACCCAGCTCGGCGTGGACCGGCTGGTCGAGCAGCTCGCCGCGGTCGGCGTACGCGCGGGTGGGCTGCACGGCGGCAAGACCCAGCGGATGCGCACCCGCACGCTGGCCGAGTTCCGCGAGGGCCGGATGAACGTCCTCGTCGCCACGGACGTGGCGGCCCGGGGCATCCACGTGGACGGCGTCTCGCTGGTGCTGCACGTCGACCCGCCGAAGGACCCGAAGGACTACCTGCACCGTGCGGGGCGTACCGCCCGGGCCGGTGAGTCGGGCGCGGTCGCCACGCTGGTGCTGCCCAAGCAGCGCCGGACGACCCTCGCCATGCTGGAGAAGGCCGGCGTCGCGCCGGCGGAGACCCGGGTGCGGGCGGGCGACCCGGCGCTGGCCGAGCTGACCGGCGCCCGGGAGCCGAGCGGCGTCCCGGTCCGCAACGAGCCCGAGGAGCCGCGCCGGTACGGCGACCGGCCGGGCGGCGCGCGCCGCTTCGGCGACCGCGACGCCCGGAGCGAGCGCCGCTTCGGCGACCGCCCCCAGGGCGAGCGCCGCTACGGCGACCGACCGCAGGGCGAACGCCGCTACGGCGACCGCCCCACCGACGGCCGGAGCTACGGCGACCGACCGCAGGGTGAGCGCCGCTACGGCGACCGGCCGCAGGGCGAACGGCGCTACGGCGACCGGCCCACCGACGGCCGGGGCTACGGCGAGCGCCGCTACGGCGACCGGCCGACCGAGGGACGCGGCTACGGCGAGCGCGGCTTCGCGGACCGGGGCGAGCGCCGCCAGGGCGATCGACCCTTCGCCGACCGCCCCCAGGGCGAACGCCGCTACGGCGACCGGCCCACCGACGGCCGGAGCTACGGCGACCGCCCCCAGGGCGAGCGCCGCTACGGTGACCGACCGCAGGGCGAGCGACGCTACGGCGACCGCCCCGCCGACGGACGGAGCTACGGCGACCGGCCCGCCGAGGGACGCGGCTACGGCGAGCGCGGCGAGCGGCGCTTCGGCGACCGGGGCGGCTTCCGTCCCGAGGGCCGGGGACGCGACGACCGGCCGCGCGACGACCGGCGGGGCTTCGGCGGACGGCCGCCGGCCCGTACGCACTGATCACGCAGTCGACCGGAACGCCGTCGTGGGGCACGTGCTCCACGGCGGCGTTTCCGCATCCCCTGCCGGGGTCGGTCCGGTCGCGTAACGTCCGGCTCATGCCGACCATGCCGAAGTCGCTCTTCTGGGCCCGTACGGACACCGCCGGCAGCGAGCACGCGCTGCTCGACGACGGCCGAGGGCTGACGGCCCGGGGCACCCTCACCGCCGTCGATCCGATCCCCTACACCTGCCGCTACCAGCTCGCCACCGACCCGGAGTGGGCCGCCGCCCGGTTGGAGGTCGAGGTGGAGGGCTCGGGGTGGCTGCGGAGCGTACGCCTGGAACGGGCCGGCGACCGGTGGCGGGTGACCACCGGCGAGCAGGGTGACCTGGACGCGGCGCTGCGGGCCGCCGGCCACCCGCCCGCCGGGCTGCCCGGCACCGACGACCCGGATCGGCTGGCCGAGGCGCTGGACGTCGACCTCGGCGGTTCGCCGCTGTTCAACGCCCTGCCGGTGCGCCGCCTCGGGTTGCCCCGCGCGGCGGCCGACACGCCGCACCGGATCGTCGTGGCCTGGGTGCTGGTGCCCAGCCTGATGGTGGTGCCCGCCGAGCAGGTCTACACGTCGCTCGGCCCCGGCCGGGTCCGCTTCACCAGCGACACGTTCACCGCCGACATCGATGTCGACGCCGAGGGCTACGTGGTGCGCTACCCGGGGCTGGCCGAGCGCGTCGACCCGCGCTGACCACACGCTGGTCGCCCCGGTGGTCGGCCAGCCCCGAACTGCCGCCCCTCGACCGGCCGCCGCCGCAAACCGGCCGGGCCACCGCCAAAGCGGTCAGGCCGGCCAGGCGCCGTCGGCGAGGAAGCGCTCGATTGTCGCGAGGTGCGGCTCCAGGTCGAGCCCCTGGGCGGCCACCCAGCCGTCCGCGTAGTAGGTGTCGGCGTAGCGGTCGCCGGCGTCGCAGATCAGGGTGACCACCGAGCCGGTGCGGCCCTCGGCGAGCATCTCCGCGATCAGCCCGAAGGCCCCCCATAGGTTGGTGCCGGTCGAGCCGCCCACCCGACGGCCGAGCACGGCCGAGCCGGCGCGCATGGCGGCCAGCGAGGCGGCGTCGGGCACCTGGACCATCCGGTCCACCACGGAGGGCAGGAACGACGCCTCCACGGTCGGCCGGCCGATCCCCTCGATCCGGGAGCCGCGCCCGGTGCGGACCGACCAGTCGGCGGCCTGCCAGGCCGGATAGAACGCGGAGTTCTCCGGGTCGACCACGCAGAGCTTGGTGGGCAGCCGCTGGTAGCGGGCGTACCGGCCGATGGTGGCGCTGGTGCCCCCGGTGCCGGCGCCGACCACGATCCAGGTCGGCACGGGGTGCCGTTCCAGGGCGAGCTGCGCGTAGATCGACTCGGCGATGTTGTTGTTGCCGCGCCAGTCGGTGGCCCGCTCGGCGAAGGTGAACTGGTCCATGAAGTGGCCGCCGGAGTCCTCCGCCAGCCAGCGGGCCTCGACGACCACCTTGGCCGGGTCGTCGACGAGGTGGCAGCGCCCGCCCTGGAACTCGATCTGGGCGATCTTCTCCGGCGACGTGGAGGCCGGCATCACCGCGATGAACGGCAGGCCCAGCATCCGCGCGAAGTAGGCCTCCGAGACCGCCGTCGAGCCGGAGGACGCCTCCACGATCGTGGTCTCCGGGCCGATCCAGCCGTTGCACAGCCCGTAGAGGAAGAGCGAGCGCGCCAGGCGGTGCTTGAGCGAGCCGGTGGGGTGCACCGACTCGTCCTTGAGATAGAGGTCGATCCCCCACGCCCGGGGCAGCGGGAACGGCAGCAGGTGCGTGTCGGCGGACCGGTTGGCGTCCGCCTCGACGGCGGCGATCGCCTCGGTCACCCAGCGCCGGCTGGCCTCGTCGCACCGGTCGAGATGAGTCACGCTCGAAACCTAGCAAGCCTGGTCAGCGCGGCCCGGCGCCGGCCCGGCGGCGCTGACGGCGCTGGCCCGCCCGGCCGGCCGCGAGGATCAGCGGGGCGATCCGCACCGCCGCGCCGGGCAGCGCGTCGAGCAGCCGGACCTGCGCGCCGCGCCAGCGCGGGACGCTGACCACCGGGCGGGGCCGGCGGGCCAGCCGCGCCGCCCGCCGGGCCACCCGCTCGGGGCTCAGCAGCGTCCCGGTGAAGGAGGCCGCGGCGTTCGCGTCGTCGAGCCGGTCGTGCAGCATCGGCGTCCAGATCCCGTCCGGGCAGAGACACGACACGTGTACGCCCCGGTGCCCGGCCAGCCGCAGGTCGGCGAGGGTGCCGATGCTGAAGGCCACGAGCGCGTGCTTGCTGGCCGCGTAGACGGTCTCGCCGGGGGCGGCCACCAGCCCGGGCAGCGAGACGACGTTGACCACGTGCCCGTGCCCCTGGGCCCGCATGACGGCCAACGCGGCGAGGGTGCCGTTCATCGCGCCGAGCGTGTTGACCTCGACGACCCGGCGGCGGGTGGCCGCGTCGTGCTCCCAGGAGGGGCCGGTGACCAGGATGCCGGCGTTGTTCACCCAGAGGCCGAGCCCGCCCCGCCCGGCCGCCTCGGCGGCGACGGCGGCGCAGGCGTCCTCGTCGCGGACGTCGAGCGGGCGGGACCAGCCGCCCAGGGGCGCGGCCGCGTCGGCCACCGCCCCGGCGTCGAGGTCCGTGAGGAGCACCGGCCAGCCGTCGGCGTGCAGGGCGGCGGCGATGGCCCGGCCGAGGCCGCCAGCGGCGCCGGTGACCACGGCCGCCCCGGGAGCGGGCTTCGTCATCGGCGCACGCTATCGCCGCGAGGCGGCGCACGCCAGAGGCGACGGACCGGTCGAGGGGGCATCGGGCGATCTTGGCGAGAAATGGCCCCTCCAGGGGCCGTTACCTGCCAAGATCTACGGCGCCTGCCCGGCGGGCCAGACGGGGCAGCGGGTCAGCCGGGCGTCACGCCAGACGGGGCGACGGGCCGACGCGTGCCCGAGGCGACGGGCCGACGCGTACCCGGGGCGACCGGCCGACGCGACCCCGTTGCGAGCGGCCGGGTCAGGCGTCGGGCGACACCGAGGGCTGCGGGCGGTTCTCCCACTTCGTGGAGAGCGCGATGCCGGTCCGGGTGGAGGCGACGCCGGGCGTCCGGTTCAGCCGCACGATGAGGCGCTCCAGCTCGGCGATGGTGCCGACCCTGGCCTTGAGCATGAACGACTCGACGCCGGCCATGAAGTAGCAGGACTCGATCTCGGGCATCTGCCGGAACGCCTCCAGCACGTCGTCGGTGTCGCCGCCGGAGTCCTGGACGATCCCGATGAGCGCGGTGACGGCGAAGCCGATGGCCTCGGGCTCCACCTCCGCCCGGTACGCCCGGATCACGCCGCTGGCCTCCAGCTTGCCGACCCGCTCGTGCACGGCCGGCGCGGAGAGGCCGACCTGTCGGGCCAGCTCGGCGTAGGACAGGCGGGCGTTGCCGCGCAGCAGTTCGACGATGCTCCGGTCGATGGCGTCCACGGACTGTAGACCCTAGCTGCCCGGGCGTAACGCCAGGCACTCGGGATGCGTTGAACATGACAGGGTGTAGTTGTTCGCAGACTCGCAGTCAAGGGAGCCGTACGCAGGTAATATTTCCTAACTTCCCACTCAGTGCGTTTTTCGCGTTTGGCGGACAGGCCAGGTCGCTGGTGCTGTAATTGCCATACGTCCCTCATGACGGCTCTGGGCTCGCACCGGCCGGGGGCAGTGTGTTCAGCCGGGGGCTTCGTCGACGCGAGGAGGGGGCTGTGGACACTGGAGATCGCCTGCTGACACCGGGTGAAGTTGCCGCGTTGTTTCGGGTCGACCCGAAGACTGTGACGCGATGGGCAGCGGCGGGCCGGATAGGCAGCATCCGGACTCCAGGCGGGCATCGCCGGTTTCGGGAATCCGAGGTGCGGGCCCTGCTTGAGGGGGAGGGCATGTTGGACGAGGCGGAAGACGTCGGCAAACCGCGCAACGCGGGGCCGGCCGCCTCGACCGGGCCGGGCCCGGCCAACGCCGGCATGTACTGAATGGTGCGGATCATCGCGCGGACCGGACGCCAGCTCCGGTCCGCGGCCCTGTAAGACGGGCCGACACCCGTCCCCGGTCCCCGGCCTTGGCGAGGCGGGCCGACACCAGCTCCGACCCGCGGCCCCAGACAGGCGGACCGACGCCCGCCCCGGCCCGCGCGGACCAAATGAGCCGGGCCGACACGAACTCCGACCCGCGGCCCGGTGAGGCTGGCCGGCGGCAGCTCAGGGCCGCGAGCCCGTGGAGCGGACCGGTACCAGCTCAGGCCGCGGCCTCGTGGAGCGGGCCGGGCTCAGTTCCGCGCCGCGCCCAGCTCACCCGACCAGCGGCGAAACAGGCTGTGGGGCACGCCGAGGGCGTCCAGCACCTTGCCGGCCACGAAGTCGACGAGCTGCTGGGCGGAGGCCGCCGCCCCCGCGCCGTAGAAGCCGGGGCTGGCCGGCAGCACCACCGCGCCCGCGTCGTGCAGGGCGATCAGATGCTCCAGGTGGCTGCGGGTCACCGGCGTCTCGCGGGGCACCACCACCACCGGCCGGCGCTCCTTGAGGTTGACCTCGGCGGCGCGCTGGAGCAGGTCCTTGGAGAGCCCGATCGCGATGCCGGCGCAGGCAGCCGTGCTCGCCGGCACCACCGCCATCCCGCGTACCCGGTAGGAGCCGCTGCTCGGGCCGGCCGCCAGGTCGCCGGCGGGCCAGTGCCGCACGTCGGCTCCCGCGAGGTCCCGGCCCAGCCAGGCGGCGAGGTCCTCCGCCCAGTGCCCGTCCCGGAACGGGCGGCCCGTCTCGTCCAGCACGGTCAGCCGGGCGGCCCGGGAGACGATCAGGTCCACCGGCTCCCCGGCGTCGAGCAGTGCCCGCACGACGGCCGCCGCGTACGGCGTTCCGGACGCCCCGGAGACCCCGACCACCCATGGTTCCCGCATGCCCACCAGCCTGCCTGGTCGCCCCGCCGCCCCGACGGGCACCCCCGACCCGGGCCCGTGATGCGCGTCCGGGCGGTTGTTCCCGGCGGGCGGCCGGGATCGCGGGGATCCCGGCGACCTGACATGCTGCCGGAGGCGATTCGCACGGATGCGCATCGCACGCGGGAGGAATCGGAGATGACCGGCGAGATCCTCTGGTCGCTACGGTCGGAGTGCCCCATCCCGCCCCGGCTCTCGCCGTACGCCGAGCGGGTGCAGGAGTGGGTCACCGACGACCTGCTGCCGGGCCTCGGCCTGCCGGCGGACGACCCGACCCCCTGGCGGCTGGCCGGAGCCGGCGTCGCCCGGTACGCCGGCCGCCTCTACCCGGACGCCACCGAGGCCGACCTGCGTGTGCTCACCGCGCTGTTCACCTGGTTCTTCCTCGTCGACGACGCCTGCGACGGGCCGGGCCGGCTCGGCACCGACCAGATCCGCGCGCTGCGCGCCGGGGTGCTGACCCTGCTGCACGACGGTCCCCGCCTCCGGCACGCCGGCCTGACGGGGCCGCTGCGGCGACTGCTGGTGCGCGCCTGGCGGGAGCCGCGACGGCGGATGCCGGCCCGCTGGCGGCAGCGCTTCGCCGAGGCCGTCGCCGGTCACCTCGACGGTACGTGGCGGGAGGCGGTGAACAAGTCGGCCGGGCGCCGGCCCGGCGTCGCCGAGTACGTCGAGCTGCGGCGCGCCACCTCCGCCGCGTACGTGTCGTATCCGCTGGTGGAGTTCGTCACCGGCCGTCCGCTGCCCGACGCGGTCCACCACCACCCGCTGCTGCGCCGGATCGCCGACACGGGCAACGACCTGCTGTCCTGGTACAACGACCTGGCCTCGCTGGAGCGCGACAGGGCCACCTCGGGCGGGCACAACCTGGTGCTGGCGACGGCCGCCGAGCACGGGGTGCCGCTGGAGGCCGCGATCGCGCTGACCGCCGAGCGCTGGCGGGCGTCGATGCGGCGCTTCGTCGAGCTGCGCGCGGCGCTGCCGTCGTTCGGGCCGACGCTGGACGAGGCGGTCACCGACCATCTCGACGGGGTGGCGAACGCCGTCCGGGGCACCGTCGAGTGGACCCTGGAGAGCGCCCGCTACCCAGGCGCCCGCGCCGAGCCCGCCGCCCTCCGCTGAGCCACCGCCCTCCGCCCTCCGCCCAGCCTGCCGACCTCGGCTGAGCCCGCGACCTCGCCTCAGCCCGCCGACCTCGGCCGAGCCCGCCGCAGGTCGGGCCGACCGGCCCGCGCCGAGCCGGTGGACCGGCCGCCGCGACCGGCCCCGCGCCGGCCCGCCTCGACCGGTGCCGCTCAGGGGCGCAGGTCGAGGCGGATCACCAGGTCGAGCAGGGCGAAGACGAACAGCGCGATGCCGACGAAGCCGTTGGCGGTGAAGAAGGCCCGGTTGACCTTGCTGAGGTCGGTCGGGCTGACCACGACGTGCTGGTAGCCGAAGGCGAGCGCGGTCAACGCCAGGCCCACCCACCAGAGCCAGCCGAAGCCGACCAGCGCCCCGAACCAGACGAACAGCGCGAACGTCACCACGTGCGCGACGGTCGAGGCGTGCAGCGCGAACCGCAGCCCGTAGCGGGCGGGCACGCTGTGCACGCCGATCTGCCGGTCGACCTCGGCGTCCTGGCAGGCGTAGATGAGGTCGAACCCGCCGATCCAGAGCCCGACGGCCACGCCGAGCAGCCAGGCCGGCCAGGAGCCGTCGAGGGTGCCGGTGACGCCCAGCCAGGCGCCGACCGGCCCGACGGCCTGGGCGACGGCCAGGATGGCGTGCGGCCAGTTGGTGAACCGCTTTCCGTACGGGTAGACGATCAGCGGTACCACGGCGAGCGGCGCGAGCACCAGGCAGAGCGGGTTGAGCAGGGCGGCGGCGGCGAGGAAGACCACGAGCGCGACGGCCGCGCCGGTCCAGGCCGTCCGCACGCTGACCGCCCCGGTGACCAGCTCCCGGGAGGCCGTACGCGGGTTCCGCGCGTCGATCCGGCGGTCCAGGATCCGGTTGGCGGCCATCGCGAACGTCCGCGCGCCGACCATCGCCACGGTGATCAGCAGCAGGTCGACCCACCGCACCCGCCCGCCGGAAACCTGCATCGCGGTCAACGCCGACAGGTACGCGAACGGCAGCGCGAACACGGAGTGCTCGATCGCCACGAGATCGAGGAACGCCCGCACCTTCCCCCGCGATCTTGCACTTTCCGCCCCGACAGAGGCGGATGAACCGGGCGAACCGGGGGCCGAAACTGCAAGATCGCGCGGATCGGGTTTCGTGGGCATCAGATGCCGTATTCCTTCCAGCGCTTGTCGACCAGGGAGGTGACCTCGGGGGACATTCGCATCTCCTCCGGCCAGCCCCGGGTGTAGCCCTCCTCGGGCAGCTTGCGGGTCGCGTCGACGCCCGCCTTGCCGCCCCAGAACTGCTGGTAGGAGGCGTGGTCCAGGTGGTCCACCGGGCCCTCGGTGAGCAGCAGGTCCCGGGCGTAGTCGACGTTGCCGAAGGCGCGGAAGGCGACCTCGCTGTAGTCGTGCACGTCGCAGTCCTCGTCGACGATCACGATCAGCTTGGTCAGCGACATCATGTGCGCGCCCCAGATCGCGTTCATCACCTTCTGGGCGTGCTTCGGGTAGCGCTTGCGGATCGACACGATCGCGCAGTTGTGGAAGACGCCGGCGGCGGGCAGGTCGTAGTCGACGATGTCCGGGATCAGGAAGCGCAGCAGCGGCGCGAAGATCCGCTCGGTGGCCTTGCCGAGGCCGTGGTCCTCCTGCGGCGGCTGCGACGTGACGATCGAGTGGTAGACCGGGTCGCGCTGCATGGTCGTGCACTCGATGTGCATCACCGGGAACGGCTCGACGGGCGTGTAGAAGCCGGTGTGGTCGCCGAACGGGCCCTCCGGCAGCCGCTCGCCCGGCTCGATGTAGCCCTCCAGGACGATCTGGGCGTGCGCCGGCACCTGGAGCGGGACGGTCAGGCAGTCCACCATCTCGACCCGCTCGCCGCGCAGGTACCCGGCGAACAGGTACTCGTCGATGTCGGCGGGGAGCGGGGCGCTGGCCGCGTACGCGACCGCGGGGTCGGCGCCGATGGCGATCGCCACCGGCAGGCGCTGGCCCAGCCGCTCGGCGACGGCGTGGTGCGCCGTGGAGTTCTTGTGGATCTGCCAGTGCATGCCGATCGTGTTACGGCTGTGCTGCTGGAGCCGGTAGAGCCCCAGGTTGCGCTTGCCGGTCTCGGGGTGCTTGGTGTGCGTCAGCCCGAAGTTGTGGAAGATCCCGCCGTCGCCCGGCCAGACCTGCAACCCCGGCAGCCGGTCCAGGTCGACGTCGTCGCCCCGGTAGACCACCTGCTGGCAGGGTGCGGTCCTGACCTTCTTCGGCGGCATCGACTTGAGCTGCATGACCTTGCCGAGGCCGTCCATCATCCCGGAGAGGCCCATCGGCAGCTCCGGCTTGAGCATGTTGCCGATCCGCTCGCCGACCTCGTCCAGCGACTCGACGCCGAGCGCCATCGCCATCCGCTTCTCGGTGCCGAAGAGGTTGATCGCCACCGGCATCTCGCCCCGGGTCGGCCGCTCGAAGAGCAGCGCCGGGCCGCCCGCGCGGACCGTCCGGGTGACGATCTCGCTGATCTCCAGGGTCGGATCGACGGGGGCGGTCACCCGCCGCAACTCGCCCGCGCGCTCCAGCGCCGCGAGGAAGTCCTTCAGATCGGTGTACGGGAAGCCACGTGCCGCCATGCCTGCCAGTCTCCACCACCGTGCCGCCGACCGACCCGGCCGGGTGGGGTGATGTCGACTGCCCCGCGTAAGTTGCGCCACACCGACCGCCGACCGCCGTCAGCCGGCCGGCTCCCAGGCGTACGCGGACACGGGCGGGTCGAGCGGGGCTCGGGTGAGCCGGTTGGCGAAGGTGGAGATGGTGTACGTCCCGACGCCGAGCACCACGTCCAGGGCGTGCCGCCGCTGGTAGCCGGCGGCCAGGAGGGCGGCGATCCCGTCCTCGGGGACCGCGCCGCGGTGGTCGAGCACGGCGAGGGTGAAGCGGCGCAGGGCCTCCAGCCGGTCGTCGGGCAGCGGCGTGCCGGCGCGCAGCGCCTCGATCAGCGCGGACGCGACGCCGTGCCGGGTCAGCGTGGCGGTGTGCATGGCGACGCAGAGGTGACACTCGTTGCGGGTGGCGACCGTCATGACGACGACCTCCCGCTCGACGGGGTCCAGGGCGCAGCTCTCGAAGATGCCGTTGACGGTGAGGAAGCCCCTGAGCGCCTCCGGGGACTCGGCCATCAGGCCGACCGCAGCGGGGAGGTGGCCGAATCTGCGGTGCACCGCCTCGACGGTCTGCCGCGCGGCGGCGGGGGCGGTGTCGACGGTGTGGGTGGTGAACGGCGGCACGGATACCTGCTCTCCGGGTCGGGGTGGCCGGCGCGGCCCGATCGGCGACGCGCCGCACGTGACGTAGGATCGTCAACGTGGTTGTCGAAATCGTAAACCAGGTTGTCGAACATGGCAACGGCTGATCCCGACCGGCCCGGCTTCCTGCTGCCCCTGCTGCTGCTGGCCGGCTTCCGTACGCTCATCGACGACCTGCACGCGGAGCTGGCCCGGCAGGGCCATCCGGAGCTGCGCCCGCTGCACGGCTTCGTGCTCCAGGCGGTCGGCGGCGGCACCACCGCCACCGAGCTGGGCCAGCGGCTCGGCGTCTCCAAGCAGGCCGCCGGCAAGACGGTCGACCGGCTGGTCGCGCTCGGCTACCTGGAACGCGCCGACGACCCCCGCGACGCCCGCCGCAAGCTGGTCCGGGTGACCACGCACGGCCTGGACGGCCTGCGCCGCTCGGCGGAGGTCTTCGACCGCCTCCGGCAGCGCTGGGCCGACACCCTCGGCGCGGACCGGGTCGCCGCGCTGGAGGACGACCTGCGGGCGGTCACCCCGGCCAACCCGTTCCGCCTCGACGTGCCCGGCTGGTTCGGCGGCTGACCCACCCGCGGGCGTGAACCCGAAACCGCTCTGCGGGAGAGACAGGGTGTCAGATCGCTCGTGAACGGGAGGTCCCCTGTGAACCGGCTCCAACGCACCGACCCGCCGTGCTGACGGCCATGACCGGCGGCGGCGTCACCGACGCCACCGCCATGGCCGCGTCCCGAACCGACGCGGAACACTTCGCGGTCCTCTACGACCGGTACGCCACCCAGCTCTACCGGTACGCCCAGCGGCGCGTCGGGCCGGAACTGGCCGAGGACGTCGTCGCGGAGACCTTCCTCGTGGCGTTCCGCCGGCGGCGGGCGTACGACCTGGCCCGGGCCGACGCCCGCCCGTGGTTCTTCGGCATCCTCACCCGCGAGATCGCCCGGCACCGCCGCACCGAGGAGGCCCGGTGGCGGACGATCGCCCGGGTCGGCGGCGAAGCGGCCGCCGACGGGCTCGCGGACCGGGTGGCCGCCTCGGTCACCGCGCAGGCCAACCGGGGCACCCTGGCCGAGGCGCTGCGCCGGCTCTCCCCGGGCGACCGGGACGTGCTGCTGCTCGTCGCGTGGAGCGACCTCAGCTACGAGGAGGTCGCCGAGACGCTGCACATCAAGATCGGCACGGTGCGCTCCCGGCTGCACCGCGCCCGCCGGAAGCTGCGTGCCGCGCTCGGCGAGACCAACCCGACCCACATCACCGAGGTGGACCGATGAACGACCTGAAGCAGCTGGACGAGCTCGGCGCGGCCCTCGACGCGGGCGGCGCGACCCCACCCGCGCGCCTGCGGCACCGGGTGCTCAGCGAGGCCGCCCGGCCCACCCGGTTCCGGGCGCCCCGGTTCGCCACGCCCCGGTTCGGCTGGCGGCTGGCGGCCGTCGGCGGGATGGCGGCCGTGCTCACCGCCGGCGTCCTGGTGACGCAGGTGATGCCGAGGGGCGACCGTCCGCCGGCCGCCACGGCCTCCGCAGCCGAGCGGATCCTGGCCGGCGCGGCCGACCAGGCCCGGCGCGGG
This sequence comes from Micromonospora sp. NPDC004336, assembly GCF_053602615.1. Classification (NCBI taxonomy): domain Bacteria; kingdom Bacillati; phylum Actinomycetota; class Actinomycetes; order Micromonosporales; family Micromonosporaceae; genus Micromonospora; species Micromonospora sp. NPDC004336. Next base: position 782 of record NZ_JBSGDY010000092.1, on the reverse strand, counting down.
CCCGCGGTCGCCGTCCGGGGCGACCAGTTCGTCTACGTCGAGTCGGTCGCCGCGACCCTGAGCAGGAACGAGGCCGAACCCGGCCCGGGCACCATCCGGCCCGAGCAGCGGATGGTCTGGCTCTCCGCCGACGGCACCGGCGACGGCCTGATCCGCACGCGCCCCGAGGCCGGGAACGCCGGCTGGGAGTCGGTCGAGGTGGCCGGCTGCCGCGACGGCCTGCGCAAGCCGCCCAGGAGCGGGCAGAAGAAGGCCGCCCCGGAGCCGTGTGACCCGTCCCCCGCCCACCGGCCGGACCTGCCGACCGACGCCGACGCCATGCTGGCGTACCTCTACAGGAACGCCTCGGGCACCAAGAACCCCCGCGACCAGCAGGCGTTCACGGCGGCCGCCGACCTGATCCGCGAGACGCACCTGCCGCCGGCGTCGCTGGCCGCGGTCTTCGGCGCGGTCGCGAAGATCCCGGGGGTGACGGTGGTCGGCGACGTCACCGACGGGGCGGGACGGGCCGGCGTGGCGCTGGCACTGACCCAGGTGCAGGGCATGCGCACCGAGCTGATCTTCGACCGGGTCAGCCACGCCTACCTGGGCGAACGGTCCGTGCTGGTCCGCGACCAGGACGGGATGAAGGCCGGGCAGCAGATCAACTCGGTCGCGGTGCTCCGGGTCGGGATCGTCGACCGGGCCGGCCAACTGCCGTCCTGAGCCGGGCGCGGGGCGGGCTGGCACCCGGGGGCCGCCCGCCCCGTCGCGCCGGTGTCGTCGCGCCCGACGCGACATGC
>NZ_JBSGDY010000091.1:0-24345 GCF_053602615.1 Micromonospora sp. NPDC004336 | reverse complement strand
ACAGCCCGCGAGCGCCGCCGCCGGTGACGCCGCGCCGCGACAGGCCGCCGCGGAATGCCCCGCGAGTGCCGCCTCCGCCGGCGACGTCGCGTCGCGACGGGCCGCCGCGGAACAGCCCGCGAGCGCCGCCGGCGGTGACGCCGCGCCGCGACAGGCCGGCGCGGAACGCCCCGCGAGCGCTGCCGGTGACGCCGCTTCGCAACGGGCCGCCGCGGAACAGCCCGCGAGCGCCGGCGCCGCCACGAACCCGACGCCGGCCGAGGCGCCGGCGGACCCCGACCCCGTGACCGTTACTGAGAGGGACGCCTGATGCTGCATCCGACGAGGCAGAGCGCCGATCTCGACTGGTTGCTCGACGATCTGGTGGACCGGGTGCCACCCGCCCGGCAGGCGGTGGTGCTGTCGGCCGACGGCCTGCTGCTCGGCTCCTCCAGCGGCCTGGACCGCGCCGACGCCGAGCACCTGTGCGCACTGGCGTCCGGCTTCTCCAGCCTGGCAAGGGGCGCGAGCCGACACGTGGCCGGCGGGGCGGTCCGGCAGACGGTGGTCGAGATGGAGTCGGCGTACCTCTTCGTCACCGCCGCCGGGCAGGGCGCCTGCCTGGCCGTGGTCAGCGACGCGGACGCGGACATCGGCCTGGTGGCGTACGAGATGGCGATGCTGGTCACCCGCGTGGGGGAGTACCTCAGCGCCCCGGCCCGGTCGACGGCGGGGGTCGCCGATGCGGGCTGAGTCCCCCGGTCCCCAGCACGAGTGGCTCGACGACGACGCCGGCCCCGTGGTGCGCCCCTACACCCTCACCGGTGGCCGGGTCCGGTCGTCCGCGGACGGCTTCGACGTGGTCGCGTACGTGCTGGCCGAACCGGCCGCCGACCCCGCCGCGCATCCCGAGCTGCACCCGGAGCACCGGCGGCTGGTGTCGCTGGCGGCCCGCCCGGTCCCCGTCGCCGAGCTGGCGGCCGAGCTCGACCTCGCGCTGGGCGTGGTGCGCGTCCTCCTCGGCGACCTGCTGGCCAAGGGGCTCATCGCGGTGCACCAGCCGACGGCCGCCGCCTACCTGCCCGACGACGACATCCTCAAGGCGGTGGTCAGTGGACTCCGTGCGCTATGACCGGCCCGGATCCGGCACCCGGGTCCCGCTCGCGCTGAAGATCCTCATCGCCGGGGGCTTCGGCGCCGGCAAGACGACGCTGGTGAGCGCGCTCAGCGAGGTCCGGCCGTTGCAGACCGAGGAGGTCCTGACCGGGGCCGGCGTCGGCACCGACGACCTGTCGGGCGTCGAGGGGAAGTCGACCACGACGGTGGCGATGGACTTCGGCCGGATCACGATCAACGACGACCTCCAGGTCTACCTGTTCGGCACCCCGGGCCAGGACCGGTTCTGGTTCCTCTGGGACGAGCTGGCCTTCGGGGCGCTCGGCGCGGTGGTGCTCGCCGACACCCGCCGGCTGGCCGACTGCTTCCCGTCCATCGACTACTTCGAGCAGCGGGGCGTCCCGTTCGTGGTGGGCGTGAACTGCTTCGACGGCGCCCGCCGGTTCGACCTGGAGTCCGTACGCCAGGCGCTGGACCTCGACCCCGACGTGCCGCTGGTGCTCTGCGACGCCCGGGACCGGCAGTCCGGCAAGGAGGTGCTCATCGCCCTGGTCGAGCACGTGGCCCGCCAGCGCGGCGAGCCGGTGCCGGCGGCCTGAGCGCCGAGCGGCCGGCCGGCCCGAGCCCGCCCGGGCCCGCCCGGCGGGGCGGAAATCGGCGCGGCCTGCGGGGGCTAAGCGGACAGCGCGCGGGGAAGTCCTCTGATGGGATCGACGGAGGAATCGGCGGAGGGTGGATCCGGTGACGGAGCAGGGTGGGATCGTCCACATCGGCGGCTACACGGCGCACAGCGGGGGCCGGGCCACGGGCATCGTCGCGGCGCGGCGGGACCCGCTCTCCGGCGCGCTGTCGCCGCTCGGCACCGTCGCGGTCACCCCGTCGCCCTCCTTCCTCGTCCGGCACCCGGGGCTGCCGGTGCTGTACGCGGTCAACGAGCTGCCCGACGGCGAGGTCAGCGCCTTCCGGGTCGCGCCCGACGGCGACCTGACCCCGCTCGGCACCCGGCCCACCGGCGGCGCGGAGCCCTGTCACCTGGCCGTCGTCCCGGGCGGCGGCCACCTCGTCGTGGCCAACTACGGCGGCGGCAGCGTGGCCGTGTTCCCGCTCGACCCCGACGGGGTTCCCGGCGAGCGCAGCGACCTGGTGGCGCACGAGGGGCACGGGCCCGACCCGGAGCGGCAGGAGCACGCGCACGCCCACATGGTGAACCCCGCCCCGGGCCGGGGTCCCCTGCTCGCGGTCGACCTCGGCACCGACTCGGTCTACCGCTACGACCTGGACGCCGCCTCCGGGCGGTTGGTGCCCCGGGCGCCCCGGGTGCGTACGGCCGCCGGCTCCGGCCCCCGGCACCTGGCCCGGCACCCGGACGGCCGGCGCTGCTGGGTGGCGGGGGAGCTGGACGCCTCGGTGACCGCGTACGAGGCGACGGCCGACGGCGCGCTGCACCAGCGGGGCCGGGTCGACGCCAGCGACCGGCCGGGGCACGTCCAGCCGTCGGAGATCGCGGTCGGCCCGGACGGGCGCTTCCTCTACGTGGCCAACCGGGGGGTGGGCACGGTGGCGGTCTTCGCCCTGGCCGGCGAGCTGCCGGAGCTGGTCGCCGAGGTCGACACGGGCGGCGAGTGGCCGCGGCACTTCGCCCGGGTGGGGGAGCACCTCTACGTCGCCGACGAGCGGGCCGACATGGTCCGGGTCTTCCGGGTCGACCCGGCGACCGGCGTACCGGCCCCGCTCGGCGAGCCGGTGCCGGTGCCGAGCCCCACCTGCGTCCTGCCCTGACCTGCCCGGATCCACGCAACGGATCGAGGCAGTCACTAGTCGTCAACAATTTGGTAGTCAACTGTTTCTTCTGAGTAACTTTCGTCCGAACGGTTGTGGCAGCCACCCTGACCGGTACGCACTATGGTCAGCGTGTCAGCAGGCCGCCATCGCATGCGCTCCAACGTTCACGCAGCCACCGCCGCTGCTGCCGTCGGCGTGCTCGCCGTAACGGCGGGCGGCTGGTTCGGCTACCAGCAGCTGGCGCAGCCCGACTGCACCGGCAGGATCGAGTTGTCGGTGGCCGTCGCCGCCGAGCTCGCCCCGGCCGTCGACGAGGCCGCCGCCGAGTGGGTGAAGGAGGGGGCCGCCGTCGGCGGGACCTGCATCGCGGTGAACGTCTCGGCGACCGACCCGGTCGACGTGGCCGCCACGGTGGCCGCCAAGCACGGCGTCACCCTGGCCGGCGTCGGGCAGGCCAGTGGCACGGCGGTCAGCCCGGACGTCTGGGTGCCGGACTCCTCGACCTGGCTGCTGCGGCTCAAGACCGGCGGCGCCACCGCCTTCGAGCCGGGCAACGGGGCGTCCATCGCCCGCAGCCCGGTGGTCGTGGCGATGCCGGAGCCGGTGGCCTCCCGACTCGGCTGGCCGCAGAAGAAGTTCAGCTGGGCCCAGCTGCTCCAGCAGGTCCAGAGCGACAAGCCGCTGCGCACCGGGATCGTCGAGCCGACCCGGGACGCGGCCGGCCTGTCGGGCCTGCTCTCGCTGACCGCCGTCGCCGGTGCCCCCGGCGGCCCCGACGCCGAGAAGGACAAGGTCGCCGCGCTGCGGGCGCTGGCCACCGACCGCTCGGCGCTGCGGCCGGACCTGCTCGCCCGGTTCCCCACCGCCTCGGATCCGACGACGATCGCCAGCAGCCTCGGCGCGGCGGCGCTCTCCGAGGAGGACGTGATCCAGTACAACCGCAAGAAGCCGCCGGTGCCGCTGGCCGCGCTCTACCTGGAGCCGGCGCCCGCGCCGCTGGACTACCCGTACGCGGTGCTGCCCGGCATCGAGCCGGCCAAGGCGTCGGCGGCGCGGGTGCTCTACGACGCGCTCACCACCGACGACTTCCGCGACAAGCTGGCGGCCCGGTCGCTGCGGGCGCCGGACGGCAACTGGGGCAAGGGCTTCGACGCCCCGCAGGGCGCGCCCAGCCCGGCGGGCGGCGCGTCGACGCCGCCGGCGACCGGCGGCACGGCGGCGACCGGCGGCCTCGACCCGCAGAACATGGACCGCGCCATCTCCAGCTGGTCGATCGCCACCCAGTCCGGCCGGATGCTCGCCGTCATCGACGTCTCCGGCTCGATGAAGGAGAAGGTGGCCAACGCCGGCAACGCCACCCGGCAGCAGGTCACCGTGGAGGCGGCCCGACGCGGGCTGAATCTCTTCGACGACTCCTGGTCGATCGGCCTCTGGACGTTCTCCACCGAGCTGGTCGGCTCCCGCGACCACCAGGAGCTGGTCCCGATCGGGCCGCTGTCGCGGCAGCGCGGCAGGCTGGAGCAGGCGCTCGGCTCCGTCCGGTCCTCCAGCGGCAGCACCGGCCTCTACGACACGGTGCTGGCGGCCTACCAGAAGGTGCAGGACAACTGGGAGCCCGGGCGGGTCAACTCGATCGTGCTGTTCACCGACGGCAAGAACGAGGACTCCGCCGGCGTGACCCAGCAGCAGCTGCTGGTCGAGCTCAACAAGATCAAGGACCCGGAGCGGCCGGTGCAGGTCGTGATCATCGGCATCGGCAGCGACGTCAGCAAGGCCGAGTTGAAGTCGATCACCGACGTCACCGGCGGCGGCGCCTTCGTCACCGAGGACCCGACCAAGATCGGGGACATCTTCCTCAAGGCGATCGCGCTGCGCAAGGCCCCGGCCTGAGGAGGGACGCGGGGGCGCGGGCCTGAGCGGTGGCGCAGGGCGCGAAGGGCGGCCGTACCGTCGAATCCCGTACGGCGGGCCCTTTTCCGCAACCGGGTCCGTCGGGAAAAGTGACGGCAATACGTCGGAAGTAATCGTCCACCACGGTTGGCGGGGCAGGATGTCGTAGTGCTCCGCGGCCGGCCCGCGACCCGGACCGGCCGACAGGGGCCGTCGGCGTGCGAAGTGGGGAGGGTCGGTGACCTCGGCGACGCTGTTGACTCCCGCCAGAGCGGCGTCGTCACCGGACGAGACCCGGTCCGGCCCGGCGGCCCGCACGGACGAGCGCGCCTACGTCCGCGCCCTGGTGGTGCTGGACACCACGATCCTGACCATCGCCGTGCTGATCGGCTACGTGGCCCGCTTCGGCGGCGACACCCCCGGCGGCTCGAAGATCCCGTACGTCGTCGTGGCGCCCGGGCTGGTCCTCGCCTGGCTGGTCTCGCTGCGGGTGCTGCGCTGCTACGACGACCGGGTCCTCGGCTACGGCGCCGACGAGTACCGCCGGGTCAACGCCGCCAGCCTGCGCCTCGCCGGCGGCGTCGCGATCGCCGGCTACATCGCCGAGGTGGGCGTCTCCCGGGGCTTCCTGGCCATCTCGTTCGCGGTGGGCACGGTCGGCCTGGAGGTGGCCCGGTTCGCGGCCCGCAAGCGGCTGCACCGGGCGCGGTCCCGGGGCGCGGGCTGGTCGCGGAAGGTGCTGGTGGTCGGCGACACCGCGCACGTGCTGGAGCTGGTGCACACCCTGCGGCGCGAGCCGTACGCGGGCTACCAGGTGGTCGGCGCCTGCATCCCGGACGCGCTGCTGGCCCCGGTCGCGCAGCGGCTCGGCGACGTGCCGGTGGTCGGTTCGTTCCGGGGCATCCCCGAGGCGGTCACCGCCATCGGCGCGGACACCGTGGCGGTGACGGCGTCCGGCGAGCTGACCGCCACCAGGCTGCGCCGGCTGGGCTGGCAGTTGGAGGGCACCGGCGTCGACCTGGTGGTGGCGCCGGCGCTGACCGACGTCGCCGGCCCGCGCATCCACACCCGTCCGGTCGCCGGGCTGCCCCTGATCCACGTCGAGGCGCCGGAGTTCCGTGGGGCCCGCAAGCTGGTCAAGGGTTTCGTCGACCGGGCGGTCTCCTCGCTGGCCCTGACGCTGCTGCTGCCGCTGCTGGCCGTCATCGCGCTGGCCGTCAAGCTCGACAGCCGGGGGCCGGTGCTGTTCCGCCAGACCCGGGTCGGGCAGGGCGGCCGGGAGTTCGGCGTCTACAAGTTCCGCACCATGGTGGTCAACGCCGACGCCCTGCTGGCGGAGCTGGCCACCCGCAACGAGACCGACGGCCTGATGTTCAAGATGCGCGACGACCCCCGGGTGACCCGGGTCGGCCGGCTGCTGCGCAAGTGGTCGCTCGACGAGCTGCCGCAACTGGTCAACGTCCTGCTCGGGCAGATGAGCCTGGTCGGCCCCCGCCCGCCGCTGCCCTCCGAGGTGGCCCGCTACGACGGGGACGTGGCCCGCCGGCTGCTGGTCAAGCCCGGCATGACGGGGCTCTGGCAGGTCAGCGGCCGGTCCGACCTGAGCTGGGAGGACGGCATCCGGCTCGACCTCTACTACGTGGAGAACTGGTCGCTCGCGGCCGACCTGACGATCCTCTGGAAGACCTTCGGCGCGGTGGTCAACAGCCGCGGGGCCTACTGAGCCCGGTCAGTCCTGCGGGCCGGTCCAGTCCAGGCACACCACCACCGCGTCGTCGACCAGGTCGCCGGCGACGAACGCGCGCAGGTCGCCGATCAGCGAGCGCACCGCGTCCAGCGGCTCCATCGGCCTGGTCCGGCGCAGGAACCGGTCCAGCGCCGTCTCGCCGTAGCGGACGTTGCGCCCGGTGGCGTCGACGACCCCGTCGCTGACGACGAAGAGCCGGTCGCCCCGGCACAGCTCGAAGCGCTGCTCGCGGTAGTCGGTGGCCTCGAACATGCCGAGCGGGAACTGCGCCTCCAGCGGCAGCTCCCGCACCTCCCCGTCGCGCAGCAGCACCAGGCGGGGCGACCCGGCGTCGACCACGGTCAGCTCGCCGGAGCGCAGGTCGAGGTCCATCAGCAGCGCGGCGAGGTGCCGGTCGCCGCGGTGCAGGTCGTAGATCGCCTGGTCGGCGAGGGCCGCCTGGTCGGCGAGCCCGAGGCCGCCGCGGCGGGCGTTGCGCAGCGCGTACGTGCCGAGCGAGGTGAGCATCGAGGCGGCCACCCCCTCGCCGGTGCCGTTGATGGTGGCCAGCCAGAGCCGCTGCCCGTCGTCGGACCAGTCGAAGCTGTCGCCGCGCACCGCGTACGCCGGTTCGAGCTGCCCCGCGAGGCTGAACGACGGCCGGATCCGGCTGCGGCCGGGCAGCATCTCCCACTGCATCTCGGCCGCGAGGGTGAGCCGGCGGCTGCGTCGGGCCGTCCGGTACAGGTCCGTGCCGGCGGTCACCGCGGCGATCTCGTGGGCCAGCGCGGTGGCGATCTCCGCCAGCTCGCCCAGGACCGTCGGGTCGCCGGGGACCGGCGTCACCCGCAGCACCCCCCAGCGTTCCCCGCGCATGGAGACCGGAAGGTAGCCGGTGCCGTCGGCCGCGATCGGCGTCTGGTGGTCGAAGCAGCGCCAGGCGGGGTGCCCGGGGCCGGTCACCGGCTCCCCGTCGGCGAGGGGCAGCAGCGCCGACAGCCGGTAGTCGACCTGGAGCAGCTCCACCCGGTCGACGCGGTGGGTCTCGGCCAGGACGCCGGCGACGCGGTCCAGCAGGAGATCGGCGGGCGCCTCGGCGAGGGCACGCCGTGCCCGATTGACCGGTTCGCTCATCGTCGCTCCTTGTTCGCGAGCCCGCAGCAGCGGTTTCGGAGTAGTCTCGGGCGCACCATGGCGGAAGTGCACGGTCCCCCGGGGCCAGATACGAGTATGGCGGCCGAGCTCGACGAGGCGGCCGGTGCCCTGCTGACCGTGTGGGAGGCGGCGCGGGAGCGGACGACCAGCCGCGTCTCCGGCGCCCAGTTGCGCGCGATCATGCTGGTCGAGCAGCACGACGGGATCAACCTGCGCCGCCTGGCCACGGGCCTCGACATGCTGCTCTCCTCCGCCAGCCGGCTCTGCGACAGGCTGGTGGCGGCGGGCATGTTGGAACGCGAGCCGGGCCGGCTCGACCGGCGGGAGATCTCGCTGCACCTCACCCCGGAGGCCCACCGGCTCCTCCTCGAGTTGCGTGACGACCGGCGCCAGCAGCTCTGGGCGATCCTCGCCGACATGACCCCCGAGGGGCGGCAGGCCCTGCTGCGGGGGATGCGGGAGTTCGACGAGGCGGCGCGCCGCCGGGACGCGTCCGTTCGGTCCGTCGCGCCGGCCGGCCTGTGGTCCGGCGGGCCGGCGAAGCATCCGGTCGGGCCGCCGCGGCAGGAGTGGCCCGCGAGCGAGCCCCGGGTGGCCCGGACGGCCTGACCCGCGAGGCGGTCGGCCCGCGCCCGCCGCCGCCCGCCGCCGCCCACCAGCGCCGTCCGATCGCCCGACGACTGACGTCGCCGTCCGCCGCCGCTGTCCGCCGCCGCTGCGGTCCGCCGTCGCCGCTGCCCGTCGCCGCTGCGGCCCGCCGTCGCCGCTGTCCGCCGCCGTCGGCGTACGGCGTCAGGCGGTGGGCGCCGCGGCGACCGCGAGCATCGCGACGTCGTCCTGGCTCTGCCCGTCCAGCCACTCGTCGACGAGGCGCAGGAGCCGGTCGACCAGCGCGGCGGGGGGCAGCCCGGCCGCCGAGGCCAGCGCGGCGCGCAGCCGCTCCTCGCCGAACATCTCGCCGTCGCGGCGGCCGTCGCGCGCCTCCGTCACCCCGTTGGTGTACGCGAGCAGCAGGTCGCCGGGGGCGAGCCGGGCCTCGGCCTGGGCGAACCGGGCGGTGGGCAGCGCGCCCACCGGCATCCCGCCGACCGCGACCGGGGCGACCGTGCCGTCCGCGCGTACGACCAGCGGGGACGGGTGGCCGCCGCCGGCGACCCGGGCCGTCAGCCCGCCGCCGGGGGCACCGCGGAGCGTGCCGAGCAGCAGGGTGGCGAACTGGCTGCGCCGGGCCGCCTCCGGCGCGTCGAGCAGCGCGCGGTTGAGCAGCTCCATCAGCTCCCGCGGCCGCTGCTCGACCAGCCGCAGGGTCTGCAGGGACTGCCGGACCCGCCCGGTCAGGACGGCCGCGCCGACGCCCTTGCCGCACACGTCGCCGAGGGCGAACATCGCCCCGCCGCTGATCGGGAACACGTCGTAGAAGTCGCCGCCGATCCGCAGCCGGTCGCCGGCCGCGCGGTAGCCCCCGGCGAGGGCCGCGCCGGGCACGGCCGGCAGGTCGGGCGGGAGCAGGCTGTTCTGCAACACCCGGGCGAGGTGGACCTGCTCGCCGTAGAGCTCCGCCGCGCCGAGGGCCGCGCCGGCCCGGTTGGCGAACTCCCGGGCCAGCTCGACGTCGCGCCGGTCGAAGTCGGGGCGCCCGGCGCGGCGGACCAGCACCAGGGCGCCGGCGGGCCGGCCGGGGGCGCGCATCGGGCTGACCAGCACGGCGGTGGGGCGGCCGAAGCCGGGCGGCAGCGTGGCGGCCAGCTCGCCGGGTGCCGGGGCGGGCCAGGGGCCCGGGTCGGCGGCGTGGCCGCGCAGCGCCTCGGCGAGGCCGGGCAGCGCGCCGGTCAGCGACCACGGGGCGAGCCCGGTCGCCGGCGCGGGATCGCCCTCGGCGTACCGGACCCAGTGCGGCAGGTTCTCGGCGGGCGAGGGCGGCAGGTGGACCACCAGGGCCAGGTCGGCGAGGTGGGGGACGGGGAGCGTCGCCGCCGCCTGTACCGTCTGGTCGCGGTGCAGGGACAGCCCGAGGCGGCTGCCCGCCTGGGCGAGGAACGCCGTCCGGGAGCGCTCGGCGCGCAGCGCCTCGGCGCGCGCGTGCTCCTCGGTGACGTCCCGCACGTACCAGGCGTGCCGTCCGGCGCCCAGCCGCCGCCGCACGCCGCGCAGCCGGCGGCCCCGGTGCTCGGTGTCGAAGGAGTCCGCGCCGGCACGGGCCGCGTGGGCGAACGCCGTCACGGCGCACGTCGCCAGCTCCGCGCCGGCGACCACCTCGGGGAGGAGCCGGGCCGCGACCGCGTTGACCAGCGCCACCCGTCCCGCCCCGTCGGTCGTCACGACCGCCTCGGTGAGCCCGTCGAGCAGCTCGCGGGTGAGCCGGGAGTCGGCCGGCAGCGGGTTGCCGGCGGGGGAGTGGGCGGGCCCGCCGGGGGCGCCGCCGCGAGGGGTGGTGGTCACCGTCGCTCGCCGGGCGCCCAGGTCCGTCGACCTGTGCGCATGCTGGTCGTGCACTCCTCGCGTGGGGGGCCGTTGCCTCGGGGCAAGCGTACCGAGGCGGTCGCCGCCCGCCCATCCGAGCGGCCGAGGTCAGGGCCGGCGGCCCAGCCAGCCGGCCGGCCGGGCGAGGATCCGGCGTACGACGGAACCGGCGCCGCCGACGGCCGCGGCGGCGCCGCCGAGCGCCGCGGGACGCACGGTGACCGGCGCCCAGGCCGCCGTGAGCACCCGACGCGAGACCTCGGCGAGCACCGGCGGGCGGAGCCAGGGCGTCAGCGGGCCGTAGCCGCCGCCGAGCACCACGGTGTCGAGGTCCAGCAGGTTCACCACGCCCGCGACCGCGATCCCGAGCGCGGCCCCGGCGTCGGCGAGGGCGCGCGAGGCGGCCGGGTCGTCGGCCGCGGCCAGCTCGGCGAGCCGGGTCGTCGCGGTGTCCGCCGGGAGGTCCGCGCCGGCCAGGCCGGCCGCCGCGAGGATCGCCTCCTGCCCGGCGTACGTCTCCAGGCAACCCCGCCCGCCGCACCGGCACGGCCGCCCGTCGGGGCGGACCGGGACGTGACCGATCTCGCCGCTCCAGCCGCGCGCGCCGCGGAACAGGGACCCGTCCAGGACGATGCCGGCGCCGATGCCGACCTCGCCGGAGATGTGCAGGAAGCTGGCCGGCCCGCCCGGCCCGGCGTGCAGCTCGCCCAGCGCGGCGAGGTTCGCCTCGTTGTCGACGACCAGCGGCGGGACGCCGTCGACGCGCGCGGTCAGCGGCGGTTGCCCGGCGAGGAGCGCGGGGACGGGCACGTCGCGCCAGCCGAGGTTCGGCGCGAGGCGGACCAGCCCGGCGTCGTCGACCAGCCCGGGCACCGCGAGGGCCGCCCCGGCCAGGGTGAGCCCCTCGCGGGCGGCGTCGGCGCGGGCGCGGGCGGCGAGGCCCGCCAGCCGGGCGAGCGCCTCGGCGGGGGAGAGCGGCCGCAGGTCGGCGCGGTGCACGGCGTGGTGGCGGACCCGGCCGGCGAGGTCGACCACGCAGGCGGCCAGGTAGTCGACGTTGACTTCAAGGCCGAGCCCGGCCGGGCCGTCGGCGGCGAGCGCCAGGCCCCGGGACGGCCGGCCGGCCCCGGTGCGGGGCGTCGGCTCCGCCTCGCGGACGAGCCGGCCGGCCAGCAGGTCCTCCACCACGGCGGAGACGGTGGCCCGGGTCAGGCCGGTCCCGGCGGCCAGCTCGGCCCGCGAGGGCGGGCGGTCGGCGGCGGCGATCCGACCGAGCACCACGGCGAGGTTCCAGTCGCGCAGGCTGCCCTGGCGGACCGCCCCGGGCGGGGCGTCGGGACGGGTCACCCCTTGACACTGCCACAGGCCCGTCAAATAATTCAACCGCTGAACAAATAGCGGACGACACCCCCGGAGGAACCGCCATGGCGCCCCGCCCCACCCCCGCCGACAAGTTCTCCTTCGGCCTCTGGACGGTGGGCTGGCCGGGCCGCGACCCGTTCGGCGACGCCACCCGGCCCGCCCTGGACCCGGTCGAGACGGTGCACCAGCTCGCCGGCCTCGGGGCGTACGGGGTCACGCTCCACGACGACGACCTGGTGCCCTTCGGCGCGGACGCGGCCACCCGCGACCGGCACGTGGCCCGGTTCCGCAAGGCCCTCGACGAGACCGGCCTGGTGGTGCCCATGGTGACCACCAACCTCTTCAACCACCCGGTCTTCAAGGACGGCGGCTTCACCAGCAACGACCGCGCCGTCCGGCGTTACGCGCTGCGCAAGGTGCTGCGCAACGTCGACCTCGCCGTCGAGCTGGGCGCCCGCACGTTCGTCATGTGGGGCGGCCGGGAGGGCGCCGAGTACGACGTCGCCAAGGACGTCCGCGCCGCGCTGGACCGCTACCGGGAGGCCGTCGACCTGCTCTGCCAGTACGTGGTCGACCGCGGCTACGACCTGCGCTTCGCCCTCGAACCCAAGCCGAACGAGCCGCGCGGCGACATCCTCCTGCCGACGGTCGGGCACGCCCTGGCCTTCATCTCCACCCTGGCCCACCCCGACATGGTCGGGCTCAACCCCGAGGTGGGGCACGAGCAGATGGCGGGGCTCAACTTCGCCCACGGCATCGCCCAGGCGCTCTGGCAGGGCAAGCTGTTCCACATCGACCTCAACGGCCAGCGCGGCGTCAAGTACGACCAGGACCTGGTCTTCGGCCACGGCGACCTGCTCAACGCGTTCGCCCTGGTCGACCTGCTGGAGCACGGCGGCCCCGGCGGGGCGCCCGCCTACGACGGCACCCGCCACTTCGACTACAAGCCCTCGCGCACCGAGGACGTCGCCGGCGTCTGGGCGTCGGCGGAGGCGAACATGCGCACCTACCTGCTGCTCAAGGAGCGGGCGGCGGCCTTCCGGGCCGACCCCGAGGTCGCCGAGGCGCTGGCCGCCGCCAAGGTCGCCGAGCAGGGCACCCCGACGCTCGCCCCCGGCGAGACCTACGCCGACCTGCTCGCCGACCGGTCCGCGTTCGAGGAGTTCGACGTCGACGCGGCCGCGGCGAAGGGCTTCGGCTTCGTCCGGCTCAACCAGCTCGCCGTCGAGCACCTGCTCGGCGCCCGCTGAGGAGGCCGGTCGTGCCGCTCGTCGCGGGGGTCGACTCCTCGACCCAGTCGTGCAAGGTCGTCGTGCGGGACGCGGAGACCGGCGCCCTGCTCCGGCAGGGCCGGGCGCCGCACCCCGACGGCACCGAGGTCGACCCGTCGGCGTGGTGGTCCGCGCTGGCCGGGGCGGTCGACGCCGCCGGCGGGCTGGCCGACGTCGCGGCGGTCTCCGTCGCCGGCCAGCAGCACGGCATGGTCTGTCTCGACGAGACCGGCGCCGTCGTCCGGCCCGCGCTGCTGTGGAACGACACCCGCTCGGCCGGGGCCGCCGCCGAGCTGGTCGAGGAGGCCGGCGGCGGGGCGGCCGGCCGCCGGTTCTGGGCGGACGCGGTGGGCAGCGTGCCGGTGGCCAGCTTCACCGTCACCAAGCTGCGCTGGCTGGCCCGGCACGAGCCGGAGCACGCCGCCCGGGTGGCGGCGGTCTGCCTGCCGCACGACTGGCTGACCTGGCGGCTGGCCGGCGCGCCCGGCCTGGCCGCGCTGCGCACCGACCGGGGCGACGCCAGCGGCACCGGCTACTGGTCGCCGGCCACCGGCGACTACCGGCTCGACCTGCTGGAGCGGGCCCTCGGCCGGGTTCCGCACGTGCCGGCCGTGCTCGGCCCGGCGGCCCCGGCCGGCGCGGTGCGCCCCGACGCCTTCCACGCCTGCGGTCCCGCGCCCCACGCCCCCGGCGGCCCGCTGCCGGACGGGGCCCTGCTCGCCCCCGGCACCGGCGACAACGCCGCCGCCGCGCTCGGCGTCGGCGCGGGCCCGGGCGACGTGATCGTCTCGATCGGCACCTCCGGCACCGTGTTCAGCGTCGCCGACGCCCCCGCAGCCGACCCCACCGGCGCCGTCGCCGGCTTCGCCGACGCCACCGGCCGCTTCCTGCCGCTGGTCTGCACGCTCAACGCCGCCCGGGTGCTCGACGCCGCCGCGGCGATGCTCCGCGTGGGCCTCGACGAGCTGGCGGAGCTGGCGCTCTCCGCCCCGGCCGGGGCGGACGGGCTGGTCGTGGTGCCCTACCTGGAGGGTGAGCGGACCCCCGACCGCCCGCTCGCGACGGGCGCCGTGCACGGGCTCACCCTGCGCACCTCGACCCCGGCGCACCTGGCCCGGGCCGCCGTCGAGGGGCTGCTCTGCGCCCTCGCCGACGGGCTCGACGCGCTCACCGCCCAGGGCGCCACCGTGCGCCGGGTGATCCTCGTCGGCGGGGGAGCCCGCTCGGCGGCCGTGCGCCGGATCGCGCCCGAGGTGCTCGGGGTGCCGGTGGTCGTCCCGCCGCCGGGGGAGTACGTCGCCGACGGGGCGGCCCGCCAGGCCGCCTGGGTCGCGCTGGGCGGCGCGGCGCCCCCCACGTGGTCGGTCCGGGGCACCGAGGAGTACGCCGCCGAGCCGTTCCCCGCCGCCCGCGAGCGGTACGCCGCCGCCCGGGACCGCTTCCTCGACCGCGTTCCCACCGGCGACGGGTAAACGACTGTACGGGCGGCCCCCGGCTCGCGATCATCGACGGATGCGGACCACCCCCGACGCGGACGAGGCGCCCGGCGCCGGCATCCCCTCGATGCTCCAGTACGACGACGCGGACACCCCCTGCGACGTCATCGACGCGCTGGTCCTGGCGGACTTCGTCACCGGGCGGCATCCCTGGTCGCACACGGTCCGGCTCTCCCGGGTGCGTCCCGACGCGCCGCTGACCGCCCCCGACGGGCGGCTGGTGCGTACGGCGGTGGAGAACCGGCAACGGTCCCGCCTGCTGGCCGGCGACGGCTGGACGGCCCGGGTGGTCACCTGGAAGGGGCGGGGCGCCGAGGTGACGGTCACGGCGGTGACCGAGGAGGTCGGCCAGGCGGCGCTCGACCGGATCGTCGACGGCGCCGCCGAACCGGAGGATCCGGGCGCCGGCCGGATCGGCTTCTGGCACCAGAACCCGCGCCGGGGCAGCCAGCGGGACGTGCGCGCGATCGCCGCGCCGGAGTGGACGCAGATCCGGCCCAACTACGCCGCCCCGGCGCGTACCGCCCTCGACGCGCTGATGGCGACCACCCCGGAGCATCTCGCCGGCCGGCTGGTGCTGCTGCACGGGGCGCCGGGCACGGGGAAGACCACGGCCCTGCGCGCCCTCGCCCGCTCCTGGCGCGACTGGTGCCAGGTCGACGCCGTGCTCGACCCCGACGTGCTCTTCGCGGACCCGGCGTACCTGTCCGAGGTGGCGGTCGGGGACGAGGACGGCGAGCAGGGGACGGGCCGCCGGTGGCGGCTGCTCATCCTGGAGGACTGCGACGAGCTGATCCGGGGCGAGGCGAAGCAGGCCGCCGGCCAGGCGCTGTCCCGGCTGCTCAACCTCACCGACGGGCTGCTCGGGCAGGGGCGCGAGGTGCTCGTGGCGATCACCACGAACGAGGACCTGTCCCGGCTGCACCCGGCGGTGGTCCGCCCGGGGCGCTGCCTGGCCCGCATCGAGGTCGGCCCGCTGTCGTACCCGGAGGCGACCGGCTGGCTCGGCACGTCGGCGGGGGTGCCGCCGCAGGGCGCCACGCTCGCCGAGCTGTACGCGCTGCGGGCGGGCACGCCGGCCACGCCGTCCGCCCCGCCCGCCATCGGCGGCTACCTCTGAGCCGCCCGACGCGCCCCGCGCGCCGTCACCCGCTCGTGACCTGACCCTGGTTGGCTGCGGCACATGACGTTGATCAGGAGCGGGCCGGCGCGGGCCCGGGGCGGGTCGGCCGGGCACCGGCTCTACAGCGTCGTGGTGTTCGTGCTGCTCGCCTCGCTGGACAACGTGGCGATCGGCCTGGTGCCCCCGCTGTACGGGCCCATCTCCGCAGCCTTCGACGTGCCGCAGCGGCTGCTCGGCCTGGTCACCGCCGTGAGCTTCCTCGCCAGCGCGGTGGCCGCGGTGGGTTGGGCGTACGTCGGCGACCGCACCAACCGCAAGCCGCTGCTGATGGTGGGCACCCTGATCTGGGCGCTCGGTACCGGCGGCAGCGCGGTCGCGGCGAACTACCCCGCCTTCCTGGCCGCGCAGCTCGTCGCGGCGGTCGGCCTCGGCGCGGTCGGGTCGGTCGGGTTCTCGGTCGTCACCGACCTGATCTCGCCCCGACGCCGGGGCCTGGTGATGAGCTTCTGGGGCCTGTCCCAGGGGGTCGGCACGCTGGCCGGCACGCTGGTCGGCGGGCTGCTCGGGTCGGCCGACTGGCGGCGGCCGTTCCTGGTGCTGACCGTGGTCGGCGTGCTGGCGACCGTCGCCTACCTGTTCACCTACGACATCCGGCGCGGCCAGAGCGAACCGGAGCTGGCCGACGCGCTCGCCGCCGGCGCCGAGTACGACTACCGGATCAGCCGGGCGGACCTGCCGAGGATCCTGGGCAGGCGCACCAACCGGTGGCTGATCCTGCAGGGTCTCACCGCGCAGGCGGCGTTCGGGTCGCTGGTCTGGCTGCCGGTGCTCTTCGCCGAGCGGGCCGAGGACCAGGGCTACTCCGCCGCGACCGCCGTGGTCGTGGGCAGCGTCTTCGCCACCCTGTTCCAGCTCGGCGGGGTGCTCTCCATCGTCGGCGGGCTCGTCGGCGACGCGCTGCAACGGCGTACGCCCCGGGGCCGGGCGATGGTCGCGGCGGTCGGCATCCTCGCCGCGCTCCCGTTCTACCTGGTGCTCTTCTTCGTGCCCGTACGCATCGACGTGCCCGACGGCGCCGGCGCGGGGACGGTGGTGCGCGCGGTGCTGGCCAGCGTGTTCACCGAGCCGACGGTCGGGCTGAGCCTGCTGACCGCCGTGGTGGCGCTGGCGCTGACGTCGGCGAACTCGCCGAACTGGTTCGCCCTGATCGCGGACGTCAACCCGCCCGAGCACCGGGGCACCGTGTACGGCCTCGGCAACCTGGTCAACGGCGTCGGCCGGGCGGCCGGCAACGGGCTGGTCGGGGTGGCCTTCCACGCGCTGCGGGCGGCCTTCCCGCCGCCGCTGAACTACGCCGTCGGGCTGGCCGCCTTCCAGCTCTTCTTCGTGCCCACCGGGGTCATGTACTGGCTGGCGTCGCGGACCTCGCCGAAGGACATCGCCGACGTGCACGACCTCCTGCACGACCGCGCGGACCGGCTGTAGGTGCGGGGCTCCCCGCCGGGGCGCTGTCGCCCCGGCAGGGAGCCCCGCACCGTCACGACGGCGTCAGGCCGTCCGGACCCAGACCGTCACGTCGGTGGGCACCGCGCCGTCCTCGTCCAGCGGGGCGCTGGAGTGCACCAGCTCGCCGCCGGCCGGCAGCGGCACGGCCGCGTCGCCGAAGTTGGTCAGCACCGTGAGCGCGCCGTTGCGGAAGGAGAGCACCTCGTCGCCGGTGGCGAGCCACTCCAGCGGGCCCTCGCCGAGCCGGTGCTCGCGGCGCAGCCGCAGCGCCGCCCGGTACAGCTCGTACGTCGAGCCGGGCACGTCCCGCTGCCGGTCCAGCGCGTGCTCCGCCCAGACCGGCGGCTGCGGCAGCCAGCTCGCGTCGGTCGGCCCGAAGCCGTACGACGGGGCGTCGGCCTCCCACGGGATCGGCACCCGGCAGCCGTCCCGGCCCCGTTCGGTGTGGCCGCTGCGCACCCAGGTCGGGTCCTGCCGGGCCTCGTCGGGCATCGTGGTGTGCTCCGGCAGGCCCAGCTCCTCGCCCTGGTAGAGGTAGGCCGAGCCGGGCAGGGCGAGCATCAGCAGGGTGGCCGCCCGGGCCCGGCGCAGGCCGAGCGCGGCGTCCGGCTGCGGGTCGCCGATGCCGATGCCGTTGGGCCGCCGGCCGCCCACGGGCAGCCCCAGCCGGGAGGCGTGCCGCACCACGTCGTGGTTGGACAGCACCCAGGTGGTGGGCGCGCCGACGGCGTCGGTGGCCTCCAGCGAGCGGGTGATCACCGCGTACTGGGCCGGCGCGGTCCAGGAGGCGAGCAGGTACTCGAAGTTGAACGCCTGGTGCATCTCGTCCGGGCGCACGTACCGGGCCAGCCGCTCGGCCGGCTCGACCCACGCCTCGGCGACCAGGACCCGCTCGTCGGGGTAGCCGTCCAGCACCCGCCGCCAGTCCCGGTAGATCTCGTGCACGCCGTCCTGGTCCCACATCGGCGGGCGCGGCTTGTCGACCTCCTGGCCGGAGAGGATCTCCTGCGGCTCCTGCCAGTCGGCCAGGTCGGCCTGCTTGATCAGGCCGTGCGCCACGTCGACGCGGAAGCCGTCGACGCCGCGGTCCAGCCAGAACCGCAGCACGTCGAGGAACTCCGTCCGCACCTCGGGGTTGTCCCAGTTGAGGTCGGGCTGGCCGGTGTCGAACAGGTGCAGGTACCACTGGCCGGGCCGGCCGTCGGCCTCGGTGACCCGGGTCCAGGCCGGCCCGCCGAAGACGCTCTGCCAGTCGTTCGGCGGCTGCGCGCCGTCCGGTCCCCGGCCGTCGCGGAAGACGTAGCGGTCGCGCTCCGGGCTGCCGGGGGCGGCGGCGAGCGCCGCGGTGAACCACTCGTGCGCCGACGACGTGTGGTTGGGCACCAGGTCGACGATCACCCGCAGCCCGCGCGCGTGGGCCTCGGCGATCAGCCGGTCGGCGTCGGCGAGGCTGCCGAAGAGCGGGTCGACGTCGCGGTAGTCGGCCACGTCGTACCCGGCGTCGGCCTGGGGCGACGGGTAGAAGGGCGACAGCCACACGGCGTCGACGCCCAGCTCGACGAGGTGGTCGAGGCGGGCGGTGATGCCGGGCAGGTCGCCGATCCCGTCGCCGTTCGAGTCGGCGAAGGAGCGCGGGTAGATCTGGTAGATGACGGCCCGGGTCCACCAGCCGGTGGCCGGGTCGCTGGGTCCGTCCTGGTGGGTCGCGTTGCTGTTCAGGGCCTTCTCCAGGGTCTCTAGCCGGACGGTCGGGTTGCGGGTGCCGGACAGGTCGGCGTCCCCGTCAGTGTGCCCGGGGCGGCGCGGTCGATTCGCGCACGATCAGGCGAGTGGGCAGGATCACGGGCGTCCCGGGCGTGTCGTCGGCGGGGGCGGCGCCGGCCGCGGGCCGTTCGCCGCCGGCGTCCCCGGCCGGGACCGGCCCGCCGACGAGCGGATCGAGCAGCATCCGCGCGGCGAGCAGGCCCTGCTCCGCGGCGGGCTGGGCGATTGTGCTCAGCCCGACGACGCGGGCCAGGTCGTGGTCGTCCACGCCGATGACGCTGACGTCCTGCGGCACCCGCAGGCCGGCGTCGCGCAGGACCGTCATCGCCCCCATCGCCATCTCGTCGCAGGCCGCGAAGATCGCCGTCGGCGGTTCGCCCCGCCGGAGCAGCTCCTCGGCGGCCCGCGTGCCGCCGTCGATGGTGAACCGCGACTCCACGTCCAGCGCCGGGTCCGGGTCGAGGCCGGCGTCGCGCAGCGCGTCCCGCCAGCCCCGCCGCCGGTCGAGGTGGGTGGTGAAGGCCAGCTCGTCGTCGGGGTCGCCGGAGATGTGCGCGATGCGGCGGTGGCCGAGGTCGAGCAGGTGCCGGGTGGCGGTCCGCGCCGCCTCCACGTCGTCGATGCGTACGCAGGGCCAGCCGGGGACCACGGTGCCGGAGCTGACGGTCACCCCGGGCAGTTTCAGCTTCGCCAGGGCGGCCAGGTCGGCCGACCGCAGCGGCGTGGCGACCAGCATGACGGCGTCGACGCGCTTGTGCAGGTTGGCGGCGCGCAGCACCCGCTGGCGGGCCTGCTCCCGCCCGCCGAGGTTGTGCAGCAGCAGGTCGTAGCCCGACTGGTGGACGAACTCCTCGACGGACTCCACGACGGTGGCGAAGAACCACCGGGTGATCCGGGGGACCACGACCGCGATGGCGCCGGTCCGTCCGCCGGCCAGCCGCGAGGCGCTCGGCGAGACGGCGTACTCCAGTTGCTCGGCCGCCGCGAGCACGCGCCGCCGGGTCGCGGCCGAGACCGTCGGGAGCCCGCGCAGCGCCCGGGAGACGGTGGCCGTGGAGACCCCGGCCAGGCGTGCGACGTCATCGATCCTCGTCACGGTGGTACCCCCGCTTCGCGCCGGCTCCGCCGCCGCCGGCGACCCGGCGGCGGCGGAGCGGCGTCAGCCCTTGACGCTGCCGGCGAGCAGCCCCCGCACGAAGTAGCGCTGCAGGGACAGGAAGACGATCAGCGGTACGACGATCGAGACGAACGCGCCGGCGGTGAGCCGCTGCCACTCGTTGCCCCGGGTGCCGGCCATCTCGGCCAGCCGGACGGTGAGCGGGGCGGTCTCGTTGCCGCCACCGGCGAAGATCAGCGCGACCAGCAGGTCGTTCCAGACCCAGAGGAACTGGAAGATGCCGAACGCGGCCAGCGCCGGGGTGATCAGCGGCAGGACGATGGACCGGAAGATCTTCGGGTGGCTGGCCCCGTCGACCCGGGCCGCCTCCATCAGGTCGCCCGGCAGCTGCGAGATGAAGTTGTGCAGCAGGAAGACCGCGAACGGCAGCGCGAAGCAGGTGTGCGCGAACCACACCTGCGCGAACTTCTGCTCGTCGACCAGGTCCCAGGCGGGAAGGATCGTGACCCCGGCGACGGTGACGCCCGTGGAGAAGAACTTCAGCAGCGGCACCAGCGCCATCTGGAGCGGCACGATCTGGAGCGCGAAGATCGCGATGTACATCCAGTCCCGCCCCCGGAAGTTGATCCAGGCGAGCGCGTACGCGGCCAGGGCCGCGAAGGCGAGCGGGAAGAGCACCGACGGGATGGTGATCGCCAGCGAGTTGATGAAGTAGCTGGCGAGCTGCCCGGACGACGAGGAGCGCCCGAACAGCACCTCCTGGTAGTTCTCGAAGGTGAACTGCGGGTCGGTGAAGAAGGTCCACCACCCGGTGCTCTTGATCTGGTCCTCGGGCCGGAACGACGAGATGAACAGGCCGAAGGTCGGGATGGTCCAGAGCATCGCGATGACGATCGACACGATGGTCGCGGTGCGGCTGTTGAGGCGCTTGCGCACCCGGGCGGCGGTGGTGGAGGTGCGGCCGTCGGTCTGCTGGGTGCCGGCGGCGACGGTGGGCGTGGCGGTGGTCATCTCAGCCCTTCCGCTGCTGACGGATGTTGCGGATCTGGTAGATCACGATCGGCACCACCAGGACGAACAGGAAGACCGCCAGCGCCGAGCCCTGCCCGTTCTGGCCGTACCGGAACGCCTGGTTGTACATCTCGTTCGCGATCACGCTCGTTTCGTAGTTGCCGTTCGTCGACGTGCGCACGATGTCGAAGACCTTGAGGGTGGCGATGGACAGCGTCACCACGACGACGATCAGCGCCGGCCGGATGCTCGGCATGGTGATCTGCCAGAACATCTGCCACGGGGTGACCCCGTCGAGGCGGGCCGCCTCCACGATGTCGGCGGGGATGGCCTTGATGGCGGCGGAGAGCACCACCATCGCGAAGCCGGCCTGGATCCACACCATGATGACGATCAGCAGGAACGTGTTCAGCGGGGACTCGAGCAGCCACTGCTTCGGCTCGCCGCCGAGGCTGACCACGATCTGGTTGAGCAGGCCGATCTGCTCCTGGTCCTCGCCCCGGTACGCGTAGACGAACTTCCAGATGATGCTGGCACCGACGAAGGAGATCGCCATCGGCAGGAAGATCAGCGACTTGGCGACCGCCTCGAAGCGGGCCTTGTCGACCAGCACCGCGTAGACCAGGCCGAACGCGGTGGCCACCAGCGGGACGAGGAGCACCCAGATCAGGCTGTTGACCAGGACCCGGACGATCGAGTCGTCGGAGAACATCCAGCCGTAGTTGCGCAGCCCCACCCAGTCGTTGCTGTCCGCGTCCATGAAGGAGAGCATCGTGGTGCGGACGGCCGGCACCACCAGCCCGATGGTGAGCAGCAGCAGCGTCGGCAGCAGGAAGAACAGCGCGAGGACCCCCTCCCGCTGCTTCGGACGGCGGAGCAGCGGCGCGCCGCTCGCGGAGGCGGCGACGAGCTGCGCCTCCCGCCGGCGGGCGAACCAGGCCGGCACCACGTCGAGCAGCAGGAGCAGACCACCCACCACCAGGACGAAGGCGAACAGCCCCCACCCCAGCATGATGAACTTGTCCTTCTCCTCGATGAAGTCGAACTCCATCGACCCTCCTTATAAGGGTTCGGTTCGGTCACGGACCGGTGGGCCGGTCCGTTGACACGGACCGGCCCACCGGTCAGATCACTTCCAGCTGCTCTCGATGCCGTCGAGCACCGTCTTGGTGTCCTTGCCGTTGATCCAGTCGACCATGCCCTTCCAGAACGTCCCCGCGCCGACGGTGGCCGGCATCAGGTCGGAACCGTCGAAGCGGAAGACCGTGCTCTTGTCCTGGAGGATCTGGACGGAGAGCTTGTCGATCGGGTTGGCGACGTTGGCCAGGTCGAGCTTGTTGTTCGCCGACACCCAGTCACCGATCTTGGCGCGGCTGTTGGCGTACTCGCCGGAGGCCAGGTAGGTCTGCACCGCCTGGACCTCGGGGCGGTCGGCGAAGGCCGTGACGAACTCGCCGCCACCCAGCACCGGCTTGCCCTTGGCCGCGTCGATGGCCGGGAAGTAGAAGGCGAAGACGTCGCCGTCCTCGGCCACCTTGGTGCCCTCCGGCCACTGGTTGGCGTAGAAGGACGCCTGGCGGTGCAGCGCGCACTTGCCCGTGGTGATCGGCACGCCGGCCTCCTGGAAGGAGGTGGTGGCGATGCTCTTCACGCCGCCGTAGCCGGCGTTGACGTACTTCTCGTTCTTGAGGATCGTGCCGGCCTTGTCGACGGCCTCGGCGACCTTCGGGTCGTTGAAGGGGATGCCGTGGGTGGTCCACTGGTCGTAGACCTCGGGGGTCTGCGTGCGCAGCATCAGGTCTTCGATCCAGTCGGTGGCCGGCCAGCCGGTGGCGTCACCGGACTCGATGCCGGCGCACCACGGCTTGGTGCCGCTGGCCGCGATCTTGTCGCTCAGGGAGATCAGCTCGTCCCAGCTGGTCGGGACGGTCCAGCCCTTCTCCTTGAAGGTCTTCGGCGAGTACCACACGAACGACTTCACGTTCGAGCCGAGCGGGGCGCCGTAGAACTGGCCGTTGACGGTGCTGTACTTCAGCCAGTCGGCCGGGTAGTTCTCCTCGGCCGTCTTCTTGGTCTCGGCGCCGGCGGGCTTGAGCTTGCCCGCGTCGGCGAAGCGCTTGAGCAGGCCCGGCTGCGGGATGAACGCGAGGTCGGGGGCGTTGCCGCCGTCGACGCGGACGCCGAGCTGGGCCTCGAACTCGCCGCTGCCCTCGTGGTCGATCTTGACGCCGGTGCACTTCTCGAACTGCTTCCAGGACTCCGCGAGGCGGTCGGCCTCGATGTCCCGGATCGACGAGTAGATCGAGACCTTCTTGCCGTCGATGTCGCCGTACTTCTCGTATGCTGCGCACTCCGCGGAGCCCGCGGCGTCACTCTTCTTGTCGTCGCCGGTGCCGCAGGCCGTGGCGCTGAGCGCCAGCCCCAGTACGCCGGCGATCGCGAGAGCCTGGCGTGATCTGGCAAACGCCATGCCGTTCTCCTTCCTTGCCGGCGCGTGGGGGAGTCGAACCCGCGCCGGTCCGATGGGCGTCCCCACATGTAAGCGCTTGCATCCGGCCCGGTCCACCCCGGGTCGGACACGAGCGAGTAACAATCCGGAAACCCGGCCGTCGTCGCGTGGGCACGCTCCCAAATGAGTGCGGACATCTTTTCAGGAGTGGCGATTTCTGTCACGCTGGGGGCAGCCATAGAAAGATTTCAACATGGGAGGTTGTGGATGCGTAAGCGATGGCTCGGCTTGCTGGCGACCGGTCTGTTGGCGGTGGGCGTGGCGCTCCCGGCGGCCCCGGCGATGGCCGCTCCCACGTTCAAGGTGCCCTTCCCCTGCGGGCAGTCCTGGTCCGGCCAGACGAGGACCGGCCACAGCCCGGCGTACGCCGTGGACTTCAACCGCACCGACGACCTCGGCGACCCGGTGGTGGCCAGCGCGCCCGGCACCGTCGACCGGGTCACGGACCTCGGCGGCACCAGCTACGGCAAGTACGTCCGGATCAACCACGGCGGCGGCTACAGCACCTACTACGCCCACCTCAACGGCTTCAACGTCTCCGTCGGCCAGACCGTCGGCTACGGCAAGGTGATCGGCTGGGTCGGCAGCACCGGCGGCTCCACCGGCCCGCACCTGCACTACGAGCAGCGCCTCAACGGCAGCGACATCCAGGTGCGCTTCAACGGCGCGCTCGCCCTCTACTGGGGGGCGAAGACATACACCAGCGACAACGGCTGCGGCAGCACCGCCGGCTCCGGCACGGTCAACACCAGCGGCACCCCGCTGACCGTCCGCTCCGGCCCGGGCACCGGGTACGACGCCGTCGGCACCGTCGCCGACGGCACCAAGGTGACCATCCAGTGCCAGACCAGCGGCACCAGCGTCACCGGCACCTACGGCACCAGCACCATCTGGGATCGGATCGGCAGCGGTCGCTTCATCGCCGACGCCTACGTCTACACCGGCCACGACGGCTACATCCCCAACGTGCCCCGCTGCTGAGCGGGTGCCGGGGCCCCGGCCCCGCCCGGGGGGCGGGAGTGCTCCCGTCTGTTAGACACTAACACGGCCTTCAAACTGGGTTGTCTGGTGGGTGTGG
>NZ_JBSGDY010000090.1:0-24388 GCF_053602615.1 Micromonospora sp. NPDC004336 | reverse complement strand
CTGCCGATGGCGGTGATGTCGGTGATCGGCATGTCGCTGTTCAACTTCCAGCTCACCCTGGCCGCGCTGGCCAAGACCGTCTTCAAGACCGGCGC
The DNA here is from genome assembly GCF_053602615.1 of Micromonospora sp. NPDC004336. Lineage (NCBI taxonomy): Bacteria > Bacillati > Actinomycetota > Actinomycetes > Micromonosporales > Micromonosporaceae > Micromonospora > Micromonospora sp. NPDC004336. Next base: position 24,293 of record NZ_JBSGDY010000090.1, on the reverse strand, counting down.
GGGTCGAAGGGGCGCAGCTCCACCGGCTGCCCGCCGCCGGTGATCTGCTCGGCGAGCAGCTCACCGGTGAGCGGGCCCAGGGTGATGCCCCACATGCCGTGCCCGCCGGCGGCGAAGACGCGCGGCGACCGGGTCCGGCCGATCAGGGGCAGCCCGTCGGGGGTGCAGGGCCGCGAGCCGACCCACTCGTCGGCGCGGGCGTCCAGGTCGGCGCCCCGCAGCAGCGGCCGCGCGGCCTCGGCGATGGCCGAGATGCGGCGACGGTCCAGCGGCGCCTCGGCGCTGCGGAACTCCATCATCCCGGCGACGCGCAGCCGGTCACCCAGTGGCGTGCAGGCGACGCGCTGCGCCGGGAAGTAGACCGGGCCGGACGGCAGGTGCTCGATCGCGACGCTGAAGCTGTACCCCCGGCCGGCCTGCACCACCGTCCGGACGCCGAAGCGCCGGCCCAGCTCGCCCAGCCAGGTGCCGGTCGCCAGCACCACCGCGTCGTAACGCTCGTCGGTGCCGGCGGAGGTGACCACCCGTACCCCCGCGCCCTCGTCGCGGACGTCGACGACGTCGGCGCCGTCGACGATCGACGCGCCCCGGGCGCGGACGGCGTCGGCCAGCGCGTGCACGTACTGCCCGGGGTTGACGTAGCGCTGGTCGTGCAGGCGGATGGCGGCGCCGACGTTGTCCGACAGCGAGGGCTCCACCTCGCGCGCCTCGGCCCCGGTCAGCACGTCGAACTCGATCTCCTGGCCGGCGGAGTGGATGTGCGCCAACTCGTCGAGCAGGACCGAGCGCTCGGCCTCCGTGCGGTACGCGGCGATGAACGACTTCGCCTCGTGCGTCATCGCCCCGACCCCGCCCTCGGTCAGCGCGTCGAACGACGCCAGCGCGCGCCGGTTCATCGGGATGAACGCCCGCATCGCGGTACGCCACTTCGACGCGGTGCTGTGCCGGGCGAAACCGGTCAGGAACCGCAGCAGCCGGGGGTCGGCGCGCGGCGGCACGTAGACCGGCGACGACGGGCTCAGCACGGCGCGCAGCCCGTAGCGCAGCACCGCCGGCTCCGGCAGGGGAGTGGTGATGCCGGGGGTGAGCCAGCCGGCGTTGCCCCACGACGCGCCCGCCGCCACGCCCTTGCGGTCGAGCACGGTGACCTGGACGCCCCGTTCCTGCAGGAACCAGGCGGTGGCCAGCCCGACCATCCCCGCGCCGATGACGGCGACGTGTCGGGGGGCGGGGGCGGACTCGATCGGGGGCATGGTCGGCTCTCTCCTTCGGGTGACGGGATTCCGCCAATCCTGGCCCGGCCGCGCCGGTACGTCATTGTTTTGCCAGGCCAAGGCTTGTCTCACCGATTGGTCGATGCGAACAACGGCGGGGCACAATCTGGTCGTGATCACCGTGGCTGGCGTGGTGGACGCGGTCGGCGCCGCGTTGCTCAAGGTCGTCGTGCCCGCCGGCGAGGCGGAGGTCCGCGACGTGACCCTCGCCGAGCCCGACGACGCCGCGAGCGGCCAGGGCGGCGACCTCGTCCTCGGCGCCGGCATCGGCACCCCGGAGCAGGCGCTCGCGGTCGTGGCGCGCTACGCCGAGGCCGGGGCCGCAGGCCTCGTCCTCAAACCCCCGCTGGCCGCGCACCCCGCCGTCACGGCCGCCGCGGCCGAGCGCCACCTGACCCTGGTCGAGCTGCAGAGCCACGGGTCGTGGGCGCAGCTCGTCTGGCTGCTGCGCGGGGTGATCGACCGCGCCGTCGCGCCCGGCCCCGCCGACAGCGGCGAGGCCGGGGTGTACGACGAGTTGTTCGCCCTCGCCGACGCGGCCGCCGCCGTGGTCGACGCGCCGGTGACGATCGAGGACGCCCAGTCGCGGGTGCTGGCGTACTCGTCACGTCAGGACCGCGCCGACCCGGCGCGTGTCTCGACGATCGTCGGGCGACGCGCCCCCGGCGACGTGATCGCCCACTTCCGGTCCCGGGGCGTCTTCCGCAAGCTCGCGACGGGCAGCGAGCTGATCTTCGTGCCGCAGGGGCCCGACGGCACGCTGCCGCGGCTCATCATCCCGATCCGGGCCGGCGGCGAGCTGCTCGGCTCGATCTGGGCCGTCGTCGAGGGGCCGGTGCCCGACGGGCGCCTGCGCGATCTCCAGGGCGCGGCGTCGGTGCTGGCGCTGCACCTGCTGCGCCTGCGGGTGCAGGCCGACGTGACGCGCCGGGTGTCGGCCGAGCGCCTGCGCGCCGCGCTGCGCGCCCCCGGCGCGATGAGCCGGGAGGAGCTGGCGCTGCCCGAGGGCCCGTGGCGGGTGGTCGCGCTCGGCGCGCACGACGGTACGGGCGAGACGGTGGACGACCTGGCGCTGTGGGAGTCGATCACCCGCCGGCACGGGTGGCGCCAGCCGCTGATCGCGGACGTCGGGGGCGTCCTGTTCGCCGTCCTGGTCGACGAGGGCGACGCGCCCGGCTCGCGGCCGTGGATGGAGCGGCTGGTCCGCGACATCGCGGTGCACGACCCGGGGCTGTGGGCGGCGTCGGGCGGCGTGGCCAGGAACCTGACGGAACTGCCACGGTCGCGGGCCGAGGCGGCGGAGCTGCTGGCGCTGCCCGGCTCGGCCCGGCGGCGGGACCCGGTGCTGCGGTTCGAGGACCAGTGGGCGGAGGTGGTGGTGCACCGCGTGGTCAGCGCGGTGCCCGGCGCCGACCTGCTGGTCGGCGGGCCGCTGCCCGACCTGGTCGCCCACGATCGGCGGCACGGCACCGACTACGTCGCCACGGTCGCGGCCTGGCTGGAGCAGCAGGGCGACCCGACGAAGGCCGCCCGGCAGCTGCACGTGCACCCCAACACGCTGCGCTACCGCATGCGCCGCCTCACCGAGGTCGTCGCCGTCGACCTCGACTCGCCGCGCGCGCGGCTGGCGCTGCAGATCCAGCTCGCCGCGTTGGGGCCCGCGCCGGACCCGACCCGGCCGGCGTAGCGGCCGGCGCGCGTACCGCTCCCGTCGCCGCGCGACGCCGTCCGCCGGACGGGCGTCGCGGGCCGAACATGCCCGCGGCGCGCTCGCAATCTCCCGAACTGGGCCTTTCGGCGGAACTTGTACGCAGTGACGTCGATCTCGACAACCGGAAATCCGGAAGCTAATTGTCACCGCCGGTCGTTAGTCTGCCGGCGGACATCGCTGCGCACGTGACAGCGCGCGCCTGGTGCCGACCGCATCCGGCGCCGGCCGGCCTCCGCCGGCCCCAACGGGGATTCAGGAGACTTTGTGACACAGAAATCCATCGCGACCGCCGACAAGCTCGACGGCGCGGTACTCAAGGTGGCGGGGGTCGTCGTCCTCGGCGCCATCATGTCGATCCTCGACGTGACGGTCGTCAGCGTCGCCGTGCCGACCTTCCAACGCGAATTCGAGGCGACCTACGCCCAGGTCGCCTGGACGATGACCGCCTACACGCTCGCGCTCGCCACCGTGATCCCGCTCAGCGGCTGGGCCGCCGACCGGTTCGGCACCAAGCGGCTCTACATGGTGGCGCTCGCGCTGTTCACCATCGCGTCCGGGCTGTGCGCCACCGCCGACACCATCGAGCAGTTGATCGGCTACCGGGTGCTGCAGGGCCTCGGCGGCGGCATGCTCATGCCGATCGGCATGACGATCATGACGCGGGCGGCCGGTCCGCACCGCATCGGCCGGCTGATGGCCGTCCTCGGCATCCCGATGCTGCTCGGCCCCATCGGAGGCCCGATCCTCGGCGGCTGGCTGATCGACACGGCGAGCTGGCACTGGATCTTCCTGATCAACCTGCCGATCGGCGTCGTCGCGCTCGTCTACGCCGCGCTGGCGCTGCCGAAGGACGCCCCCGAGCCGTCCGAGTCGTTCGACTTCGTCGGCATGCTGATGCTCTCGCCGGGTCTCGCCCTGTTCCTCTACGGCATCTCCACCCTGCCCGAGACCGGCACCTTCACCGACCCCGAGGTGTGGCTGCCGATGCTGGTCGGCGCCGCGCTCGTCGTCGCGTTCGTCCTCTACTCGTTCAAGCCCCGGCACCCGCTGCTCGACCTGCGGCTGTTCGCCAACCGCAACCTGACCATCGCGACGATCACCCTGTTCGTGTTCATCATCGCGTTCATGGGCGCCGGCCTGCTGTTCCCGAGCTACTTCGTGCAGGTCCGCGGCGAGTCGACGCTGACCGCCGGCCTGCTGATGGCGCCGCAGGGCCTCGGCGCGATGGTGACGATGCCGGTGGCCGGGATGCTGGCCGACAAGATGCCCGTCGGCCGCACCGTGCCGTTCGCGCTGATGCTCATCGCCGCCGGGTTCTTCACCTTCACCCAGCTCGACCCGGACACGTCCTACGTCCTGCTCTGCGGGTCGCTGTTCGTCATGGGCCTGGGCATGGGCGGCACCATGATGCCGCTGATGACCTCGGCGCTGAAGACGCTCAGCGCCCACGAGGTCGCCCGCGGCTCCACGCTGGTCAACATCCTCCAGCAGATCGGCGGCTCCGTCGGCGCCGCGGTGATGTCGGTGATCCTCACCAACGAGCTGAAGGGCTCGCAGCCGATCCCCGGGGTCACCGGCCCGAACGGCGAGCCGGTGACCGAGGCCGGCCTCGCCACCACCCTGCAGCAGCAGCCGGAACTGGCCGCGCAGTTCCCCGTCGACCAGTCGCTGATCGACCGTGGTCTCGACTTCGCCGCCGGGGCGTTCGCGAACACGTTCTGGGTCGCCTTCGCGCTGGTGCTGGCGACGTTCGTCCCGGCCGTGTTCCTGCCGCGCCGGCGCGAGCCGTCGCACCTGCTCGACGACGAGCAGGGCGGGACCGGGCCGGAGAAGGTCCCCGTCCTGATCCACTGATCTGTCGGCTCGGGGCCGTCGGGGGTGTTCCCCGGCGGCCCCGACCGGTCGGTGGGGCGGCGCGTGGTTGGATGGCGGGGTGCAGTTCACCGTGGCGGACGCGCCGGAGCGGGAGCGCTTCGAGGCGCGGGACGAGTCCGGGACGCTGGCCGGCGTGGTCACCTACCAGCTGACCGGCGCCATCATCGTCTACACCCACACCGAGGTCGTGGCGGAGTTCGAGGGTCGAGGCGTCGGATCGACCCTGGCCCGGGCGGTCATGGACGACGCCCGCGCCAGGAGGCGGACGGTGGTGCCGATCTGCCCGTTCCTGCGCGAATGGCTGGGCAAGCACCCCGAGTACGACGCCATCGTCGCCCGCTCGACGCGCAAGGTGAAGTAGCGGGCCGAGCCGACCGGCGGCCTCACCCATCGGTCCGGGGTGCCGAGTGCGGCAGCTCGGCGCGCTTACGGCGCGTCGTTGCCGAAGGACCTCATCCCGTCCGGTCCGGGTCGTCAGCTGTGGACCCGTCGCCCGTCGGGTCCCGGGTCAGAACCGCGGCCCACGCCCGCAGTCGTCTCCTGACATCGGACTTCAGAACCAGGTTCGCGATGCCGCCGCCGCTGACCGCGCCCCCGAGACCGATGCCTGCCGCGCCGAGCATGATGTCGCCGTCGGCCAGGCTCCTGAGCCCGAGGCCGATGAGCGCCACCCCGAGACTGACGCCTGCCGTGCCGAGCAGGAGGTCGCTGTCGATCAGGCCCGTGATGCCGAGACCGATGACGGCCCCGGCACCCAGGCCAGTGAGCGCTGTGCCGAGCAGGATGTCGTTGTCGATCAGCTCTGCGACGCCGAGGCTGACGAGGGCCACCCCGGCACCGATGAACGCGGCGCGAGAGAGGACGTGGTCGTCGGTCAGCTTCGCGATGTCGAGGCCGGTGAGCGTCACCCCGGCACCGAGGCCGATGAGCGCTGTGCCGAGCAGAGTGTCGTCGTCGGTCAGGTTCGCGACGCCGAGGCTGACAAGCGCCGCACCGGCACCGATGAACGCGGCGCGAGAGAGGACGCGGTTGTCGGTGAGGTCCGCGATGCCGAGGCCGATGAACGCCGCTCCGGCACCGACGAACGCCGCGCCGAACAGAACGTCGCCGTCGGTCAGGTCCGCGAAGCCGAAGCCGATGATCGCCACCCCGGCACCGATCTCGGTTGTTCCCCACAGCATGGCGATGGCGGTCCTGGCGTCCCTGGAGGCGAGAACCGCGGTGATGGTCAGGGCCACTGCCGTCAGAGTCGCGTACGCGGCCCAGGCGGCCGGACCAAAGACAGCCATCGCTGCCCCGACCAGGGCCAAGGCCAGCAGAGCCCGGGCCACGTAGCGGACCAGGGGCGCCCGGGGCGGAAGCCTGCGCAGCCAGGTGGCCGCCGAGAGGGCCGCGCCGGCCACCGTCGCCGCGGCCACGCCCCGGTAGCCGACGTCGTTGCTCAGGACGTTGACGCCCATGCCGCCGGCGGCGCCGAGGAACACCCCGGACAGTCGCCCGCGCCAGTCCAACCCGGTCCGCGGCCCGTCGGTCTCACCATTGGTGGTCACCCTGACAGCATGACGTGACCGGTCGAGTCCGGCGCACACCCGGGAGAGCGCCTACGGCTGGCCGCACCGGCGTGGGAAGGCCGGCCGGCCTCGCCGCGACCAGCGCCGCGAGCAGGGCGACGCCCGCGCCGAACGCCATCAGCACCGACGGCGACGTCGCGTCGACCACGACGCCGCCGAGCAACGCGCCCAGCGCGATGGTGGCCTGGAACGACGACGTGAACAGCACGGACGCCGCCTCGGCCGGGCCGGTGTTCGACGCCGCGAACCAGGACTGCGAGCAGACCGGCACGGCCCCGTAGGCGAGGCCCCACACGGTGAGCAGCGCCACCGCCCCGACCGTGGCGGTGCCGAACACGGGCAGCAGCCCGGCGGCCGCGGCGAGCGCGACGGCAGCGACGATCAGGGTGGCCCGCAGGCGAAGCCGCACGGTCGTGCCGGCGACGAAGTTGCCCACGACGCCGGCGACGCCATAGACCAGCAGGAACGGGGTGACCGAGCCGACGCCCGTGACCTGCTGCAGGAACGGCGTGACGTAGGTGTACGTGCCGAAGTGCGCGGTGACGATCAGGACCGTCAGGATCAGCGCGGTGCGGCCGGCGCGACCCCGCACCACGTCCACCAGCGCGGCGAGCCCGACCGGCTGGGCGGCGGGCAACGGCGGCAGCGCCGCCACCAGCGCCAGCAGCACGACGGCGGTGAGCGCGGCGAGCACGACGAACGCGGTGCGCCAGCCACCGAGTTGGGCGATGAACGTCCCCGCCGGAACGCCGAAGACCGACCCCAGCGGTACGGCCGAAAAGATCACCGCGGTGGCCACCCCGACCCGTTCGGGCCGCACCAGCCGTGGGGCGAGGCCCGCGCCGATCGACCAGAAACCACCGATCACGACGCCGACGAGCGCGCGGGACGCCACCATGACCGGGTAGGACGTGGCGGTGGCGGCGACGAGATTCGCCACGGCCAGCAACAGGATCAGCCCGCACAGCAGCCTCCGCCGGTCGAGCCGGCCGACGGCGACGGTGACGGCTGGCGCCGACACCGCCGCCAGCAGGCCCGGCATCGTCATCGTCAGCCCGGCGATGCCGTCGGAGACGCCGAACGTGGACCCGATCGAGGTCAACAGGCCGATCGGCAGGATCTCGGCGGTGACGATGACGAAGATGCCCATCGCCACCGAGACGACCGCGAACCAGCCGCGCGGAGGTGGCCAGTCGGCGACACGGTGGGGCGCCGGCCCGGACGTCGTCGACGACCCGGCCCTCACCGAGCCGGAGGAAGTGCTCGCGGGCATGCTCGCGGCGGTGGTCGGCATGGATCGACTCGGCATCCGTCAAGCCAACAGCGCTCCACGGGCGATTGCTGGCGGCTTTCAGCCGCGAATGCAGGCGGGGCCCGCACCGCCGGCGGCGGCGAGTCGCTCGCTCCGCGGCGATTCGACCTCGTCGCGACCCCTTCGGTGCAGGGCACGGCGCAAGCCGGCGGGCCGGGCGGGGCGGGAACCGGCCGGAACGGTACCGGACCGCCCAGAGTCGGTCGATGCCGCCTTCACCGGCAACAAGCGACAGCATCACCCCGTGACTCGTGGACCCGCACCGGTTCGCCAATTGCGGGCCCACGGCCGTTCCGGGGCCGCCGGTCGGGGGAACGGCCGGCTAGGGTGCGGGCCATGCGCGTACGTCCTGCCGGACTCCTCCTCGCCGCGGTCGCCGCGGTGCTCTGGGCGCTCGGGATGACCCTCCTGCAACCGCTGACAGAGCAGGTCGGGCCGTGGCCCGAGGCGCTGCGCGGCAACAACGCCTACTGGGCCCGCGACCTGCGTTTCGTCGCGATCGTCGGGGCGGTGGCGGGGCTCGTGCTGGCAGGTGGCGGCAACCGCCGGTGGAGCGTTGCGGCGGTGCTGCTGGGCGGCGCGTGGCTGGCCGCCGACGTGGCAGTGGACCGGGCCGACCCCACCGGCGCGGGTTCCACCGTGCTGCTCGCCGTCGCCGGCTGCGCGGCCGTCGCCGGTGCCGCCGCCCTCGCCGTACGCCGGCAGCGCGGTGACCGCGATCGGCGGGCGCTGGTCGCCACCGCCTGCGTCACCGGAGTGTCGGTGCTGATCGCCGCAGGCATCGAGTCACCGACCGACCGGGAGCCGGAACTGAACCCGGCAGCTGTCGGCACCAGCCTGCTGCTGCTCGCCCTGACCCTCGGTTGCGCCCTGACGGCGGCCCCGGGGCGGCACCCGGCCCGGCAGCGGCTGGCGGTCGGGATCGGCGCGGCGGCCGCCGTCGCGGTCCTGTTGGTGCGGGCGGTGCCGCCCGGCCCGCGGATCCTGCCCGGAGTGCTGCTCGGCGGGGTGCTGCTAACCGGGGCCAGCCTGCTGGCCTGGGACTGGCCGGGCGGGCGGCCGGTCTGGCGGCGGCATGCCCTCGCCGCCCTGGCGGCCCTGCTCGGCCCGTACGCGATGCTGCTGATCGTGCTCATCGGCACCCTGCCGCTCAACCCGGGCGCGCCGCTGACCGCGCTGGCCGGCAACACCGCCATCAACAGCGCCGATTCCGACGTGCTCTACTCGCTGTCCGGGGTGCTCGCCGGCCTCGGGATGGCGTTGCTGCTGGCCTTCCCGCCAGCCCTCGGCTACCGCCCGGCTGGCCCGGAGCGCCCCGACGGACCCGATGGACCGGAAGGGCCGGAGGAGCCGGACGGGCTGCGCCGGGCCGGTGCTGACCGGCGGTAACGCCGCCCGGGACGGCCGCAGTCGTGCCGTGGTGCCTTGGCGGCTGCCCCACGCACGATGATGGACGAGAGCCAGATCAACCCGGGCGCGCCGTCGCCGGCCGGGGCGGGCTGCGTCTGCGGTCAGCGCGCGACGCTGGTGTGCCAGTCGCGCAGGAAGGCGTCGACGAGGGCGTGCGCCCGGGGCCGTACGTCGAAGGACTCGCCGAGCCGCCGGCGCGCCATGTGGGACAGGCCGTCGGCGGCCTCGTTGAGGGCATGGCCGCTGTGCCCCTTGACGTGGGCGAAGGCCAGATCCGGCCGCCGAACCACGTGCTCGGCGAGGCGCACCAGCGTCGGCTGGTCGGCCCAGCGGCGCGGCCGGAGGCTGTAGCCGGCCGGCATGGCGTCGGTCTCGCCGCCCTGCCAGCGGTGCAGGTAGCGCAGGGCGGCCAGGCTGTCCAGCAGCACGGTCATGCCGGCCGGCGCCTCGTCGTACGCGGACAGCAGGAAGTCGACCGCCCGCAACTCGTTGATCAGGACGCGCGAGGCGCCCGTCAAGTCCAGCCGGCCGGTGCCTCTGCCGCACAGGCCGTAGTGGCCGTCGCTGGCGACGTATCCGATGCCGCCGGCGCGTCCCTTCCAGCTCGCGTCGGTCGCGGCGACGACGGCCGCGGACGTCCCCGCCCAGCGGCCGACCCGGCCGCGACCACGCTCGGGGCTCGGCTGCGGGCGGTGGACCTCGTGCCGGGCGGCCTGCTCTTCCGCCGTGTCGAGCAGTTGTCGGGCCGAGTCGAGTTCGTCGTAGTGGGCGGCGGTGAGAGCCAGCCGCACGGCGTCGCCGATCCGCTGGCAGTCCTCGCAGCGGGTGACGCGGGCGTAGGCGCGCAACGCGACGGCACGGTCGCGCAGGGGGTCGGGCAGCAGGTCCAGGGCGCGCAGGAACTCATCGGGACGCACGTCGTCTCCTGACGTCTCGTACGAGGAAGGGTTCAGAGGACCTTGATCGAGTCGACCTGGAGCAGCGGCACCGTCGTCTCTCCGCCGATCTGGGTGTCGTAGCTGAAGGCGCTGAGCACGGTGACGTTGGCGCGGAAGATGTCGTCCTCCACCAGGTTGTCGAGGTCCGCCGCCAGCCCGGTGAGCAGCGTGTTCGTCTCGTAGTCGTACTCGTCGGCCATCCGCCGGTGCGCGACGTTCGCCCGGAAGGTGTCGACGCCCGTCGCGGCGTCGAACTGGGTGACCCGGCCGAACACTACGTAGGTCTTGCCGATGTACGCGTCGGGGTTCTTGGCGATGAGCTTCCATTGCCGCTCGCTCAACGTCTTGTAGGACGGCGGCTTGGGCGGGGGAGCGGCCTTCGTCGGCGACGGGGCCGCGCTGGTCGGCGCGGTAGTGGTGGGTGCAGCGGTTGTCGGCGCTGCCGTGATCGGGGCGGCGCTGCTCGCAGCGGGCGACGTCGAACTGTTCGCGCGGGCAGCCGGGTCGGTGTTGTCGCCGGCCGCCGCGCCGATGACGGCCCCGGCGGCGAGGGCGGTGACGAGGGCGAGGGCGGCGACGGCCCAGGTCCGGCGGTGGGAACGCTGCGGCGCGGCGGGGGCGCCGAGCGCGACATCGTCCTGCGGGACGGTCTCCGCGCGGGTCGGTACGGCGGCGATGGCGTGCGACTCCTGCCACGATGCGTGCGGCTCCCTCGCCGGCTGGTCGGTCGGCTCTTCGGAGGGCTTCGGGATGGTCGGATCGGTCACGACGGTTCTCCTGTGAACTGCGGTGGCTGTGGGTAGGGACGCCGGGGTGGCGAGGGGCGGGCAGACCGCCCGCCCCTGAGACGTCGAGATGTCAGCTGAGGGCAACGGTGACGCCGCCGGAGAACGGCGAGTCGTGCAGCTCGAGCTTGGTGAGCTTGACGTTCTTCGGGATGTCGAAGACCACGACGCCGGTGACCTGGTTGCCGGGGTTGATGTCGTTGAGGAACGTCTCGGCGTTCTTGTTGGCGTAGATGGCGGCGCCGGTGTCGGAGGAGTACTCGGTGCCATCGGCCGCGTACGCCTTCTGGCTGCTGCCGTCGAACATCTGCGACTCCTTGCCGATGTTCTTGACGTTGATCGTGATCAGGCAGAACTGGCCCTGCGCCTTCTCGCCGAGCACGCTGTCGCCGACCTTGGCGACGCCGCACTTGGACGACTTCACCGTGAACTCGAACTTCCCGTCCCGGGCCGGCTGGCCGATCTTGGCGGTCTTCGCGGCCTTGTCGTCGCCCTTGGCGGCACCGTCGCCACCGCCCGAGCTGCTGGAGCTGTCAGTGGCTCCGGAGCTGCAGCCCAGCGCGACGACGGCGGTGGCGATGAGGGCGAGAGTGGTGGTCTTGCGCATCGAAATCCTCCTGGTGTGAACCGTGGCGGCGTCAATGAGAACACTAGCTGTGAACACTGTCAACAGACATGATGCTTGACGGGTGTGACACACTCTGGAGGTGCAGGTGAACCCGACCATTACGGCGGCGGAGATCGCCCGGCTCGCCGGGGTGGGTCGCGCCGCGGTCAGCAACTGGCGGAAACGCCATCCCGACTTCCCGGCCCCGGTGGGTGGCACCACGGCCAGCCCCGAGTTCGACCTCGCCGAGGTCGAGCGGTGGCTTCGCCAGCAGGGCAAGCTCCCCGAGCTGTCCCGAGTCGACCGGCTCTGGCGCCACCTGGCCGCCGCTGGGGAAACCCCGGCGACCGGGCTGGCCGCCGTCGGGGCCCTGCTGCTCGCCCGGCAGCGCAGCGGACGACCACGCCGGGGCCACGCCGACACGCCCGTCGTCGCCGATCTGCGACCCGAGATCGACGCGCTCGCCGACGAGCTGGGGCCGCAGACCGCCTTCGACGAGCTGTGGCGGCGCTTCTCCACACCCGCCTCGGGCCGTCCCTGGGCAACCCCGGACGAGCTGGCCGACCTGATGGTCGAGCTTGCTGGCGTCGGCGGCGGTTCCATCCTCGATCCGGCCGCCGGGTCCGGCGCCACGCTGCGGGCCGCCGTCCGGGCCGGCTGCGTCGCGGCCTACGGACAGGAGCTCGACGACGACCTCGCCCGACTGGCCGGGCTGTGGCTCGCCCTGCGCGAGGTGCCCGGCGAGGTGTGCCCCGGCGACTCACTGCGCGTCGACGCCTTCGCCGGCCGCACCGTCGACGCCGTCATCTGCCACCCACCGTTCGGCGTCACGAACTGGGGCAACGAGGAACTCGGCTACGACCCCCGCTGGGAGTTCGGCGTCCCGCCACGCACCGAGCCGGAGCTGGCCTGGGTGCAGCATGCCCTGTCCCACCTGCGCCCCGGGGGGCACGCCGTGATCCTGATGCCGCCGGCGGCTGCCGGGCGGCGCGCGGGCCGGCGGATCCGCGCCGAGCTGCTGCGCCGGGGCGCGCTGCGCGCCGTCATCGCACTCCCGAGCGGGGTGGCCGCGCCGCACGGCGTACCGCTGCATCTCTGGGTGCTGCGACGGCCGACGGCCGACGCGCCTGCACCGGCGCGGGCGCTGCTGGTCGACGCCGCGGAGGGTGACCTTCCCGAACTCTCGGCGCGGGTCCTGGCCGCCTGGAGGACCTTCATCGCCGCGCCCGACGCCGAGATCGAGGAGGCCGGCTTCGCCCGCGCGGTGCCGGTCATCGAGCTGCTCGACGAGGAGGTCGACCTGACTCCCGCTCGCAGGCAACCCGCCGTCGGGGGCGAGCAGAGCGGCGAGCATCTGGTACGCACCAGAGAACGGCTGGCCGCCATCGTCGGCGACCTGCCGACGTTGATGCCGCAGGTCACGCCCGTGCCCGACGGGGCCACACCGCTCGTCGTGACGGTCGCCGAGCTGGCCCGCAGCGGCGCGTTGCAGCTGATCGGCCCCATCCGCGCCAACTCGTCCGCAGACGTCGGCGGATCGCATGGCGGGCGGCCAATGCTCACCATGCAGGACGTGCTGGCCGGCGTCGACGCCTCCGGCCAGTCCGACGACCGCCTGGGCCAGGAGATCCCGCTGGCGGTGGGCGACGTCGTGGTGCCGATGATCGCCCGCACGCTCGCCCCTCGGGTGATCACCGCCGAGGGTGCCCTGCTCGGTCGCAACCTCTACCTGCTGCGCCCCAACCCCGCCGCGCTCGACCCGTGGTTCCTCGCCGGGCAGCTGCGCACCTCGGCCAACGAGAAGCAGGCGTCGAGCCTCTCTGGGACCCTGCGTTTCGACATCCGGCGGGCCCAGGTGCGTCGCCTGCCGCTCGACGAGCAGCGGGCGCACGGGGAGGCGTTCCGGCGCCTCGGCGCCTTCGAGTCGGCAATCCGACAGGCGGCGTCGCTGGGGGCCGAGCTGGTCCAGCTCACCGCGGACGGCCTCGCGCGGGGGTCACTCCAGGCTGAGCAGCGGCCGAGCGGTAAGCGACCGAGCCGGTAAGGGACCAATCGCCGTCCCTGCTGACGAAACGGGCTCCTCATCCGCACCGGGTGGGGGACTGCACCGCTTCAGGGCAGCGGCCATACTCCTCCACTTAAGGCAATCGAAAGGAACCTGGTGAGTACCAAGCACCAAGAGCTCGCGAACTTCATCTGGTCGGTGGCCGACCTGCTGCGCGGCGACTACAAGCAGTCCGAGTACGGCCGGGTCGTCCTGCCGCTGACCGTGCTGCGACGACTCGACTGCGTGCTGGAGACGACGAAGGACGCGGTGCTTGCCAAGCACGCCCAGCTCAAGCAGCTCGGCGTGCAGAACATGGACCCGGTGCTGCGCAAGGCTGCCGGCCTGTCGTTCTACAACACCAGCGAGATGTCCTTCCGCAAGCTGCTCGGCGATCAGGACCACGTCGCGTTGAACCTGCGCGCATACATCGGCGGCTTCTCGCCGGGCGCGGTCGACGTGCTCGAGAAGTACGGCTTCGACACCCAGATCAGCCGGCTCGCCGAGGCCGGTCTGCTCTATCAGGTGGTCGCCAAGTTCGCCGACATCGACCTGCACCCCGACGTGGTCTCCAACCACCAGATGGGGTACGTCTTCGAGGAGCTAATCCGCCGCTTCTCCGAAATCAGCAACGAGACCGCCGGTGAGCACTTCACCCCGCGCGAGGTCATCAAGCTGATGGTCAACCTCCTGCTCGCTCCTGACGAGGACGACCTGGTCACCCCCGGTATCGTCCGCAAGATCTACGACCCGGCCTGCGGCACCGGCGGCATGCTCAGCGAAGCCCAGGACCACATCCAGGAGCACAACCCGCACGCCACCGTCGAGGTGTACGGGCAGGAGCTCAACGGCGAGACGTATGCGATCTGCCGCTCCGACATGATGCTCAAGGGCGGCGACCCGACGAAGATCGCCTACGGCAACTCGTTCAGCCAGGACGGCCACGAGGGCGAGCGCTTCGACTACATGCTCGCCAACCCGCCGTTCGGCGTGGAGTGGAAAAAGGTCGAGAAGTTCATCAAGGACGAGCACGCCCGCCGCTTCGCCGGCCGGTTCGGGGCGGGGCTTCCCCGGATCAACGACGGCTCGCTGCTCTTCCTTCAGCACATGATCTCCAAGATGAAGCGCCCCGAGGACGGCGGCAGTCGTCTGGCGATCGTCTTCAACGGCTCGCCGCTGTTCACGGGCGCCGCCGGGTCGGGGGAGTCGGAGATCCGCCGCTGGATCCTGGAGAACGACCTCCTCGAAGGCATCGTCGCCCTGCCCGACCAGCTCTTCTACAACACCGGCATCTCCACGTACTTCTGGATCCTCACCAATCGCAAGGATCCGGCCCGCGCGCGTAAGGTCGTGCTGCTCGACGGCCGCGACTACTGGACCAAGATGCGCAAGAGCCTCGGCGACAAGCGCAAGATGCTTACCGACGAGCACATCGCCGAGCTGACCCGGGCGTACGTCGACGCGCTGTCCATCGCGGAAGACCCGCAGCACCCGCAGCACGCCAAGGTGAAGGTCTTCAAGACCACCGACTTCGGCTACCAGCGGATCACCGTCGAGCGCCCGCTGCGGCTGCGCTTCGAGGTCACCGAGGAGGCGGTCGCTTTGCTCGCGGAGGCGAAGGCGGTCCTCAAGTACGCGGAGCGGGAGTCGCTGCTGGCGGCGGCGAAAGCGCTGATCGATACATCGTCCGCGACGCGGGGCGACTTCGCGATGAAGCTGAACGGGTTGGGGAAGCTGCCGGCGGCGGTGGAGAAGGCGGTGTGGGAGGCGTTCTCGGTCAGCGACCCGGAGGGGGAGGTGCAGACCGACCGTAAGGGCAAGCCCCTGCCGGACACCGACCTGCGCGACAACGAGAACGTCCCGCTGGATGAGGACATCCACGACTACCTCAAGCGCGAGGTGCAGCCTCATGTTCCCGACGCCTGGATCGATGATAGTAAGACGAAGATAGGGTACGAGATTCCCTTCAACCGTCACTTTCACATTTACCAGCCCCCACGCCCGCTATCGCAGATTGATGCCGAAATCTCGGCGCTGGAAGTCGAGATTAAAGAGTTGCTCGGCGAGGTGGCTAAATGACCGTCGCGATGGTGCCGTTGCGTTACATCTTACGGCCCCGCGAGGTCGTCAATCGGTCAGATCTGCCGGTGCTGTCGGTATACCGAGACCTTGGGGTTGTCCGGAAAGACTCTCGAACGGACAACTTCAACAAAACTCCGATCGACCTTTCTCGATACCAAGTAGTGCGCCCAGGTGACTTGGTGATCAACAAGATGAAGGCGTGGCAAGGGTCGTTGGGTGTTTCTCGGCACGACGGAATCGTTAGCCCGGACTACCTCGTGTGTGCCGTCTCGTCCGTGGTTGATACTCGCTACCTGCATTATTTGCTGCGCTCGGCGCCGCTCATTGCTGAGTATCGCAGGCGATCAAAGGGGATACGGCCAGCGCAGTGGCGGCTTTACTGGGATGACCTTGCCACAGTTGGGGTAGCTCTTCCTGCCCGTCGAGAGCAGCGGCGCGTGGCCGAATTTATCGACGATCAGGGTGCGAGGATTGACGGTATTCTAGAGGCGCGGGGACGGCAATTGAAGCGGCTTGAAGAGCGTGAAATTTCGCGCATCTTCGCCGCTGTTGGCGGCGTTGACGAGCCAGGTGACCGGAAGCATAGCGGGCTGCGTTGGTTGGGTGACGTGCCCGAGGGCTGGCCGGTTCTCTCCGTCTCGAGTCAGTTCGAGGTTCTTCTCGGCAAGATGCTCAACCAGGAGCGGGCGCGAGGCGAGCATCTGAGGCCCTATCTACGCAATACCAACGTCCAGTGGGATCAGATCAATACCGACGACCTCTTGGTGATGGACTTCCCGCCGCACGAGCGGATCCGGTACGAGATCCGTGTCGGTGATCTGCTGATCTGTGAGGGTGGTCAGCCGGGACGAAGTGCGATCTGGGACGGCAGCGTCCAAGAGATCTACTACCAGAAGGCGCTTCATCGGGCCAGGTCGCGTGGCCGCAGCTCCGTGCGGTGGCTGTTCTACTGCCTTCGCGCGGCGACGGCGCTGGACGTCTTCACGGTGGAAGGAAACACGACCACCATCGGCCATCTGACCGGGGAGCAGTTGAGAGCACATCGATTCCCGTTTCCGGACCGTCATGTCCAGGATCGCCTCGTCGGCGAACTGGACGCAGCAGCCGTGGCGGCTCGGCGGGCCCAGTCCACCATCAGGAAGCAGGTCGAACTTCTGACTGAACGGCGGCAGGCGCTGACAACGGCAGCGGTCACCGGACAGATTGACGTAGCGACGGCACGGGGGGTGGACGTATGAGGCTAGTGCATCAGGAGCAGTCATTGGAGGCCGCGATTGAGCGTGCGATGGTCGGTTGGGGGTGGTTGCGCGGAACGACCACCAGCTACCACCAGCAACTCGGTCTTGACACCGCCGAGCTGTTCGCGTTCATCGGTGCAACGCAGCCGGACGAGTGGGCGAAGCTGCTGGCCTACCACGGAAACAACCCGGACGAGGCGCAGCGGCAATTCGCCCAGTACCTGGCCAAGCAGATCGACGAGCGCGGCCCCCTCGACGTTCTCCGCCGAGGCGTCAAGGACAAGGGTGTGCTCATCCGGCTGGCCTACTTCAAGCCCGCCCACGCCATCACCGACGACGCCCTGAAGCTATACCGCGCCAACCGCCTCACCGTCACCCGTCAGCTTGCTTACTCGACCAGCAACAACAACACCCTCGACCTGGTTCTCTTCGTCAACGGCATCCCGCTCGCCACGGCCGAGCTGAAGAACCCGCTGACCGGCCAGACCGTCGAGGACGCCAAGGAGCAGTACCGCAAGACGCGCGACCCGAAGGAACTGCTCTTCGCTCGGCGTACCCTCGTGCACTTCGCCGTGGATCCCGACCTGGTCTTCGTGACGACAAAGCTGGCGGGGGAGAAGACCCGGTTCCTGCCCTTCAACACCGGGTCGGACGGGCCGGGCGTCTCCGGCGGCGCCGGAAACCCGCCGGCCAGCGCCTCCGGTTACCGCAGCTCCTACCTGTGGGAGCAGATCTGGCACCCAGACACCTGGATGGACCTGGTGCGGCGGTTCCTGCACACCGACAAGGAGTCGCGGAGCCTGATCTTCCCGCGCTACCACCAGTGGCATGCGGTCACCCAGCTCACCGACCATGCGGCCCGCCACGGCTCCGGCCACAACTACCTGGTCATGCACTCGGCCGGGTCGGGCAAGTCGAACACCATCGCCTGGCTTGCGCACCGGCTGTCCAGCCTGCACACCGCGCCCGTGGTCGACGACGAGCGGCTGCGGCCCAACGAGCCGGTCTTCGACAAGGTCATCATCATCACCGACCGGGTGGTGCTGGACCGGCAGTTGCAGGACACCGTCTTCCAGTTCGAGCACGTGCCCGGCGTGGTGCAGCGGATCGACAAGGACTCCGCGCAGCTCGCCGCCGCCCTCCAGGGCGAAGCCGCCAAGGTTGTCATCACCACCATGCAGAAGTTCCCCTACATCCTCGACAAGGTGCAGGGGCTCAAGGGCAAGCGGTTCGCGGTCATCGTCGACGAGGCGCACTCGTCGCAGTCCGGTGACTCGGCCGCCGCGCTGAAGAAGGTGCTGCTCAAGCTGGGCAGCGACGACGTGGACGAGTCGGGTGACCTGCTCACCGCCTCGGCGCTGGCCCGGGGCCGGCACGAGACGCTGTCGTACTTCGCGTTCACCGCCACGCCGAAGCCGAAGACCCTGGAGCTGTTCGGCACGCCGCACCCGGTCACCGGCAACCCGCAGCCGTTCCACACGTACTCGATGCGGCAGGCCATCGAGGAGGGCTTCATCCTCGACGTGCTGCGCAACTACGTGACCTATAAGGCGTACTGGAAGCTCGCCAACGCCAACCCCGACGACCCGGACGTCGACCCGAAGAAGGCCGGCGCGCAGCTCGCCCGCTTCGCCAGCCTGCACCCGACGATGCAGGCGCAGAAGGCGGAAATCATCGTCGAGCACTTCCGCAAGCACACGGCGCCGCGCCTTGGCGGTCGCGCCAAGGCCATGGTGGTCACCGGCTCCCGCGAGGCCGCCGTCCGCCTGCACACCGCCATCAGGAAGTACGTCGACATGCAGGGCTACGTCGGCTGCGACTCCCTGGTCGCCTTCTCCGGTGAGCTGGAGGTCGATGGCGTCGAGCACACCGAGGCGCGGGTCAACGGGTTCAGCGAGGGCGAGTTGCCCGAGAAGTTCGCCTACGCCGCCGCCGACGCCAAGCACGCCGGCACCCCGAGGGCCAAGCAGGACACCGAGTACCGGATCCTGGTCGTCGCCGAGAAGTACCAGACCGGCTTCGACCAGCCGCTGCTGACCACGATGTACGTCGACAAGCTGCTCAAGAGCGTCGCCGCCGTGCAGACCCTGTCCCGGCTCAACCGCACCCACCCGCTCAAGGCCCAGGGCGACATCTTCGTCCTCGACTTCGTCAACGAGGCCGGCGACATCGCCGAGCAGTTCAAGCCTTACTTCGAGACCGCCGCCACCACCCCCACCGACCCGAACCTGCTCTACACCGCCCAGAACGCGGTCACCGGGTATCCGGTGCTGGTCGACTCGGAGATGCAGGCGTACGCCGAGGCGCTGCTCGCCGCCGAGCGTAAGGCGACCACCGACACCGGCCTCCAGCGGGCGCACGCCGCGCTCTACCGCTTCACCGAACCGGCCGTCGACCGCTACAAGGCCCTCGCCGACGACGACCCCGAGGCCGCCGACGGCTTCCGGTCCGCGCTGCGCGACTACACCCGGATGTACGCGTTCCTCAGCCAGGTCGTGCCCTACCACGACGAGGACCTGGAACGCCTCTACCTCTACGGGCGGGCGCTGCTCAACAGGCTGCCCCGGCGGCAGGACCCGTCCGTCGACATCGGCGAGGTGCAGCTGACCCACCTGCGGGTCAGCAAGACCGGCGAACACGACGCGTCGCTCACGCCCGAGGGCGAGCAGATGCTGCCCGGCTTCGTCGGCGGGGGAGCGGGCCGGCAGCACGACCCGGAGAAGGTCGCCCTGTCGGAGCTGATCGATGCCTTCAACGACAAGTTCGGCATCGGGCTCGGCGAGGCGGACAAGGTCTGGGTCGAGCAGCAGATCGTCGCCTTGGCCGAGGACGGCACCCTCGAAGCCGCCGCGATGGTCAACGACGAGAGCAACTTCGGCGTCGTCTGCGACAAGCGGATCGAGGACGTGATCCTGTCCCGACACGACGACAACGGCAAACTCATGCAGCGCTACCTCGACGACGAGAGCCTGCGGTCGCAGCTCAACCAGTTCGCGCGCCGGCAGGCGTACCAGATGATCCGCCGCCGCAAGGGCATCGCCTGACCTTCCACTCTCGCCGAGAGGAGGACGGTTGTCCCCGTCCGAACCCCCCTTCCACCTCTGGGTCGCTACGGACGACTCCCAGACAGTGGTGGCGCTTGCGCCACTGAGGATGTCGAGAACCGCACTGAAGCACGAGTGGGGAAGCCTCACGCACCTGCGGGCAATGCCGGCGTCCAAAGGACCGCCCACAGTCGTCTCCGTCGTCGTGCTCTGCACCGTGGTGCTGATCGCCACCTTGCTGCTCTGCCTCAGCGCTGCGCCGGTACTGGTCATTCTCATCCTGGCGACGCTTTTCCTCGGAGTCGGACTGGTGGCGATCCTGTCCAAGGCGCCGCCTCTCCAGGTGGTCGCCCCGGACGAGGCGGCGTTTCCGGAGCTGCACCGCACGCTCGACAGGCGGGAGGAGCGTGAGGAGTTCCTGGATCTGATGGCGATGGCTGAGCAAGCTGGCCGTGCGTTGCCTGCCGTAGCGGAAGCGATTGATCCGGCTGAGGGAGGCGAGTTGCTCGCGCAGGTGCTGTGGGAGGCGGCCGATGTCCTCAGCCGTCGGCAGCGGCTTCGCCACCAGGTCGCCGGGCAGAGGCACCAACCGGCGCCGACCGTGGCGCCGGGCAGTCACGCCGCCCGGTCGCTCGAGGAACAGCGAGCGAAGGTGCGGTCACTGTGGGAACAGAACAAGGCGGAACTGGCCCGGATCGAGACCGCTGTCGAGCTCGCAGCCGTCGCCGCCGAGAACGCAGCCCATGACCCGGACGCCGTCGGCGCAGTTCGCGAGGCGTACAACGAGCTGGCTGCCGTGTACGGAGAGCGGTACTAGCTGGTCCGTACGAGCGGAATCTGCCGCTGAGGAAACAGGAGAGGCGTATGCAGGCGCAGGAGCGGGTGGCCGATCGGTACGAGCTGACGTATCCGATCGGGCACGGCGGCATGGGAGAGGTGTGGGCCGGCTTCGACGAGAAGCTGGACCGCCCGGTCGCCATCAAGTTCCTGCGCCAGCTCACCATCCCTGAGAGCGAACGAGGCATTGCTGTCGAGCGGTTCATGCGGGAGGCCCGGGTCACCGCCCGACTCGACCATCCCGGCGTGCCCAGCGTCCACGACGTCGGATACCACAACGACGACATCTACATCGTCATGCAGCTCGTGCCCGGCATGCTCCTCTCCGACCTGATTGCTGAACGCGGCTGGCTCTCCGTGCCATGGGCCGCGGCGATCGGGGCGCAGATCTGCTCCGTGCTGGCGATGGCGCACGCCGCCTCCCTGGTGCACCGCGACCTCAAGCCGCAGAACCTGATGGTGACACCCACCGGCTCGGTCAAGGTCCTCGACTTCGGGGTGGCTGCCCTGCTCGGCCCGGCAGACGTACCCCGCCTGACAGCCACCGGCCACACCCTCGGCACGCCCACCTACATGGCGCCCGAGCAGGCGTTGAACAGCACGGTGGGCCCGAAGGCCGACCTGTACGCGCTCGGTTGCGTGCTGTTCGAACTGCTGACCGGCGATCCGCCCTACCGGGCGGACAACCCGCTCGGCATGCTGCACCGGCACATGAACGACCCGATCCCCTCGGTGACGGACCACCGCGCAGGCGTGCCGGAGGCGTTGGTGCAGCTCGTCGTGCGGATGCTCGCCAAGGACCCGCAACACCGTCCCGGGTCCGCCGCTGAGGTGTACGAGATCCTGATGCCGCTCGGTGCTGTCGAGTCGGACCTTGCCGCCGACCTGGCGACGATGGCCGTGGACGGCCAGCGGGTCGATCCGACGATGCCCTACCGGTACCCTTTCGGGCCGCTGCCGCCCCGGGCGCCCCTCGCCCCCACGAAGATCGACGTGGTGCGGCCCCGCAACGCTCCGGAGGTCATCCACGTCCCCTCTCCCGACGAGCTGGCGGAGGTCGAGGAGCGGGCCTGGGAGCTGGCAGAGGAGGAGCGGTTCACCCAGGCGGCCGAGCTGCTGGAGACCGCACTGCGCCCGATCCGCAAGGCCCACGGCGCGGCCAAACAGCCGAGGATCCTTGAGCTGCGCGTCAACCTGGCCAACCTCTACGTCCTCGCCGGCGCGTTCCGGCAGGCCCTGCCCGAGTTTCAGCGGCTGATCCCTGACCTGGCCGCGCGACCGGTGCCCGACCAGGAGCTGATCTGGCAGTGCCGGCAGCAGGCGGCCGTTTGCCAGGCGGAATTGGGTGAGGCAGCCGCCGCGTTGGCTGAGCTGCGCACTCTGCTGGCCGAGGAACAGCGGGGGCGATCCCCGGATGCGGCAGAGCTGTTCCCGCTGCGGCAGCAGATCGCCATGCTCGCCGCCGGGCTCGGCGACGTGACAGATGCTCGGCGTCAGCTGACGGACCTCCTACGGGACGTCACTGACCGGTACGGGCCGGAGTCGTCCGCTGCGGAGGAGATCGCGGCGCTGCTCAGCCATCTCCACCGGCTGGACGAGAACCTGATGGGGCAGGCATGAAACAGCAGCTGGCTCTCGCGGAGATCCTCGCGATTCTCGGCGAACCGCAGTCCGTCACCGACCTGAAGCGGTACTTCGGGCACGCCGGCGAATCGGCTTTCACCGGTGGACAGTTCGAACGACTCGGAGGCGGTGGCGACCGACCGGAGACCTGCAACTTCATAACGGCGGAGGACCTGATCGCGGTCGAACTGCTCAGCGTCCGGGTGCCGCCGCGCACCGCACTGAACCTGTTGCAGGGCGCTCTGGGAGAGGCGGTGTCGGCGGAGCTGGGCAACATACCGACGACCGTTGCGCTGGGCCACCCCGACGCGGTTGATTTCATCGAAGAGGGGCGACCAGCCGACCAGGCGTGGCAACTGCTGCGATGGAAGGCCGACGGGATCGGCTGGGTCGTGGCAGGGAAGCTGCTCGCCCGCAAGCGGCCCCACCTCGTACCGGTCTACGACGAGGTTGTCGCCTGCGCCTTCCGCACGGGCAAAGGCTTCTGGCGCTGGCTGCACGACCGCCTGGGGGAGCAGGGCGCGATCCTCGCCGAACGGCTCGCCGATCTCCGGCGGGAAGCCGGCCTGCCGGACACCATATCCCTGCTTCGGGTTCTCGACGTGGTCGTGTGGATGCGCCACCGTGACGAGCACACGGGCTACCGCTGCCAGGGCGTCCGACTCCCTACGAGCGGCGCTTGACGCGGCGCGGTGCCTGTGCCGCAGTCGACTGTGACGGCAGGTGGGGCTCTGCGCGGTCAGGGCCACGTCGTCGGGGGCGGGCCAAATGCGCGACGACCGGCCCGCACAGCCAGAGTGGCGAGGGCAGCGTTGGCGCCACCACCAATCACGGCACCGATGCCGAACGGTGCCACTCGACCGAGAACGATGATCCCCTGCTTGGTTCCGAACTTCGTGACGAAGTGTTTCCCTAGAACCTTGTTGATCTGACGCAACGTTTCGGCGGGCACCTTGGCGACCACCTGGCGCCCCCAGTGTTGCCCCGTACGCTCGGCGACCTTGGTAATGGTGGCGGAGCCAGACCCGCCGAGCATGATGCCCATCACTATCGTTCGGCGGCGTTCGATCTCGTCGATCGGAACTCCGTGGACTTCGGCGATCGAAAGCGCGAAGAGAGCGCTCAGCTGAAGAGATGAAAGAGCCTCGCCGGCCGACAGCGCCAGCGCGACACCCGTGCCGACGCCGGGCGCCGCTGCAGTTCCTCCAACTGCAGCGCCCGTCCCGGTCAAGGCGCTGACATACATCCGCTCCAGGTTGCGGATGACCTGTGCCGGTGTGGCCTCTGGGTTCCGCTGACGGGCCCGGGCGATGGTCTTACGCACCAGTGGACTCTGGAGGGCGATGGCCTTATCCAGGAGGTCGAGGACTCGCTGCCCACCTACGGCTGCTTCCGGACCCGCTTCGTCGTGGGTACCTGCTGCCATGCGTTGAGCTCCTCAGGTTGTGATTTTCCAGCGGAGTCTCCCATTCGATCAGTCGAGCTGAACTTGCGCCAGATGGCCGATCGGTGGACGCCGTACTACCGGGCACGTCCGTTGTTTGAGACGCTGCGGGGGTGGACGGCTCGAACAGCGTCCGTCAGGGCAGCACAATGGTGGGCCTGATTCAGGCTGTCAGGCCAGCGCCCTTGACTCCACTGACGAAGGTTTGCCAAGCGTCCGGGGTGAATGCCAACACTGGCCCCCTGTCGTCCTTCGAGTCGCGGACGGCGACGATGTCGGGCAGGTTGGAGGCCACCTCGACGCACTCGCCACCGTTGCCGCCGCTGCGGGTGCTCTTCCGCCAGACGGCGCCGCTGAGGTCAGTCATGCCGCATCTCCCCGATAATCTTCTTGATCGTGTCTAAGAGCGTGTTTGAGATCGGGTTGATCAGGTCCGGGTGAAGGTGCGGCGGGCTTGGCGGCGTGCGGGTTGGCCGCGGGTGATGCGGCGGGTCATGC
>NZ_JBSGDY010000089.1:0-24753 GCF_053602615.1 Micromonospora sp. NPDC004336 | reverse complement strand
CCCAGGAGACGCTCTCTCCGCAGGACCGGGCGCAGGGCAGGCATCTGGGCCAGGCCACCGGGCCCGGCGCCCCCGAGCCCGTCGGGACCGACGGCCGCGCGTGCACGGCGAAGGATAGGGCGGGGGTACGACAGCCTCAGGCCGGCACGTCGACGAAGTGCTCGACCAGCGGCGGGTTGGCGAAGTGCGGGCCGATCAGCGCCCGCCACCGGGAGAAGCGCTCGGTGGCCCGGAAGTTGTCGTTGTGCGCCTCGACCGAGTCCCACTCGACCAGCAGCACGAACCGCGACGGGGACTCGACGCCCCGGGTCATCCGCACCGACCGGCAGCCCGGCGTGCCGGCGAGCACCGGGTGCCCCTCGGCGTACGCGGCGGCGAACGCGTCCTCGTGTCCGGGCAGTACGTCGATGAGCGCGACCTCAAGCACCATGACGGCAGCCTTTCACGCGGCCGTTGCGGCCGGGCGTCGCGGGGGGTGGGTTCCCGGCGGTCGGTCGGTCGGCCGTCGCCGGCCCGCCGGCCCGCCGGGCGGCCAGGCCCCGCCGTCAGCACGACGGCCCCGCCATCACACCTAGCCTCCTAGGAAGCCTTGCGGGAGGTGTGCCCGGCGACACCGCGAAACCCAGGGCGGTTCGCCACATCGCGGAACGCACGCGCGGCAGCCGGGTCCGGCGGGAAAGCCACCGGGAGCCCCGGGTGTGGTGACTGGCCGTGGTGGGCAAGAATGACGGACGAGGAGGGGAGTATTCCCTCGCGACGGAGTCGTCAGCACGGTCGAGCGCCGATCCCCGGTGGACGACCCGGCCCCGTCGGTCACCGCCTCCCGGGGCGATGGCGGAAGAGACCTCCGACAGTCACCAGAGTCAGCGTCGCCGGCACACCGCGCCCACCGAGGGCGTACGGTGTGCCCGTCGTTGCGTGTCTGCCGGAGGAATGAGCCTTGGACGTGTCCGGACTGGTCTGGGCGGGGACCCTCGTCGTACTGACCGGGATCCTGCTCGTGGATCTGCTGATCATCGGCCGCCGGCCGCACGAGCCGAGCGTGCGCGAGTCGAGCCTGTGGGTCGGCTTCTACGTCGCCCTGGCCCTGATCTTCGGCGCCGGCGTCTGGCTCGCCTCCGGGGCGCGTTCGGCAGGGGAGTTCTATACCGGCTGGCTGACGGAGTACAGCCTCTCGGTCGACAACCTCTTCGTCTTCGTGATCATCATGGCGCGCTTCGGCGTGCCCCGGAAGTACCAGCAGAAGGTGCTGCTCATCGGCATCGTGCTGGCGCTGGTCATGCGGGGCGGGTTCATCGCCGCCGGCGCGGCGCTGATCTCCCAGTTCTCCTGGGTGTTCTACATCTTCGGCGCGTTCCTCATCTACACCGCGGTCAACCTCGCCCGGCAGGGCGAGCCGGACGAGGACGACTTCAGCGAGAACGTGCTGATCCGGTGGAGCCGCAAGGCGCTGCCCATCTCCCGGGACTACGACGGGGCGAAGATGACGACCCGCTCGCCGAAGGGCAAGCGGATGTTCACCCCGATGCTGATCGTCATGATCGCCATCGGCACCACCGACCTGATCTTCGCGCTCGACTCGATCCCGGCGATCTTCGGCATCACGCAGGAGCCGTACCTGGTCTTCACCGCCAACGTCTTCGCGCTGATGGGTCTGCGGCAGCTCTACTTCCTGCTCGGCGGCCTGCTGGAGCGGCTCATCTACCTCACCTACGGCCTGGCCGTGGTGCTCGGCTTCATCGGCGTGAAGCTGGTGCTGGAGGCGCTCGCCGAGAACAACCTGCCGTTCGTCAACGGCGGGGAGCACGTCTCGTGGGCCCCGCACATCCCGATCTGGCTCTCGCTGACGGTCATCCTCGGCACCCTCGCCGTGGCGACCGTGGCCAGCCTGGTCAAGTCCTCCTACGACCGACGCCGGGTGCTGGCCGACGCCCGCCGCTGAGGCGTACCCGCGCGACGAGGGGGCGCTCCCGGACCGGGAGCGCCCCCTCGTGCCGTGTCCAGGTCAGACCCGGTGCGCGCCCACCAGGGTGGCGGTGCGCTCGGCGGGCAGTCGCTCCTCCAGCACCCGGCGCTGCCGGTAGCAGGCGTGCAGCATGCGCCGGTCGTCGCCGGGGCGCGGGTCGGCGGTGACGATGCCGATGTGGTGGATCTTCCGGCCGGGCCGGGCGAAGAAGTAGAGGTCGCCGGGGCGTTCGGTGCCCAGCGGCACCGGGGTGGTCGCCGCCGCCTGGTCGTCGGCGTCGCGCGGCAGCAGCAGGCCGAGCCGCCGCCAGGCCAGGTGGACCAGGCCGGAGCAGTCGATGCCGTACGCCGACACCCCGCCCCAGATGTAGACCACGTCGAGCAGCCGCCGGGCGATCGCCAGCACCTCGCCGGCCGACGGGGGCGTGGTGGGTACCGGCACGGCGTCGGCGGCGGGCAGCCAGAGCGGGTCGGGGTGACCGGGCGCGTGCACCGGGCGCCAGCCGTCGACCGCCGGGCCGGCCGGGGTCAGCCCGGTGCCGAGCACCACCCCGGGCACCACCTCGGCTCCGCCGGGCGCGGCGCGCAGGGCGGTGACGGTGGCGTCGACCACGAGCGGGTCGCCCTCGGCGGTGACCGCTGCGGTGGTGAGCTGGTCGGCGGGCAGCCAGCCGGGGTAGCCGCGCGGGTCCAGCTTGGCGGCCGGCTGCTCGACGGCCACCACGTGTGCCCAGCCGTCCGGGCGCACCTCGGTGACGAGCACCCGTTCGCCGAGCAGCAGCTGGCTCAGCACGCAGTCGCCGACCTGCTGGTCGGTGTCCATGCCGGCGATCCAGCCGGCGATGTCGGTGCGGGCGGCGAGGGCGGGCCGGTCGACGGGCCGCACCGCCTCGGGGCAGGTCCAGAGGGTCGCGACGGCGACCCGGACCACGGCCTCCCGGCCGGCTTGCAGCTCCACGTCCACCCCCAGCTCGGTTGTCTCCGCGACCCTATGAAAGTTTTCGCCAAGCATCAATTACGAGTCTGCATCTTTGCTTCAGTCACGGAGGTCACGCCGAGCCCCGGCGCGTCCGGCAGCACGACGGACGCGCCGTCGTACCGCAGGCCGCCCCGCACCGGCGACCAGGCCAGCCACCAGGCGGCGTCGAGGTCGGAGACGGCCGTGGTGCGGTAGGCGGCGACCAGGCTGGCGGCGGCGCCGATGCCCACCTGGCTCTCCATCATCGACCCGACGACCGTGCCGAGGCCGTGCGCGGCGGCCAGGTCCAGCAGGGTCCGGGCGGGGTGCAGGCCGCCGCACTTGGCGAGCTTGACGTTGACCATGTCGGCGGCCCGGCGACGGATCACCTCGACCAGGTCCCGGACGCCGAAGACCGACTCGTCGGCGAGGATCGGCACCTCCACCCGGTCGCTGACCCAGGCCAGCCCGTCGAGGTCCCAGCGGGCGACGGGCTGCTCGACCAGTTCCACGTCCAGCCCGGCGTCCTCGACGCCGCGGATGACCCGGACCGCCTCGCGCGGGGTCCAGCCCTGGTTGGCGTCGAGCCGGATCCGCACGTCCGGGCCGACCGCCGCCCGCACGGCGCGGACCCGCTCCAGGTCGCCGGCGGCGTCGGTGCCCACCTTCATCTTGAGCACGCCGAAGCCCTCCGCCTGCCGCTGCCGGGCCGCCGACGCCAGGTCCACGGCGTCGCCCGCGGCGAGCGTGACGTCCGTGGGGACCCGCAGGCCCGTGCCGCCCAGCAGCCGCACCAGCGGTACGCCGAGCCGCCGCGCCGCCAGGTCGTGCAGCGCGACGTCCACGGCGGCCTTGGCCGCCTCGTTGCCGACGACGGCGCGCTGCACCTCGGTGCAGCGGGCCACGAGGTCGTCGGCGTCCCGGCCGGTCAGGGTGGGGCCGAGCAGGTCGCGCACGCACGCCTCGGAGCCGGCGACCGAGGCGCCGGTCACCTGCCACACCTGCGGCGCCTCGCCGTAGCCGGAGCGGCCGTCGGCGTCGACGATCTCCACGACCAGGGTCTCCACGGTGGTGGTGCGGCGCAGCGCGGTGACGAACGGGGTGTGCAGGGGGGCGGAGAGCCGGTGGGTGCGGACCGCGGCGATCGTCATGTGCGGCACCCTATACGGACACGCACGGGCGAAGGGGAGGCCGCATGAGCGAGCGAGTCGTCGGGCGCGGGGCCGTGGCGCCCCGGGCCGCACGAGGTGCGGACGGGGCTGCGGGATGAGCGGGCGGGACTGGGAACTGGTGGGCGCGCCGAACGCCCGGGACCTCGGCGGGCTGGTCGGCGCGGACGGCCGGCGGGTGCGCAGGGGCGTGCTGATCCGCACCCCGGCGCTGGGCCGGCTGGCCGACGAGGACCTGCCGGTGCTGGCGAAGCTGGGCCCGGCCTGCGTGGTCGACCTGCGGGACCACTCGGAGATCGCGGTCGCGCCGCCGGACCGGTTGCCGGGCGAGCCGACGGTGGTGCACCTGCCGGTGCACGACGCCGAGCACCCGGTGTTCACGTACGTCTCGGCGGTGCTGCTCGGTCACGACCTGGGGGCGTACGCGGCCCTGGCCGAGGAGGGCACCCCGGCGGCGATGGCGGCGATCTACCGCTGGTTCGTCACGGGTGAGTCGGCGCGGGAGAGCTTCGGGGCGGCGGTGCGGCTGGCGGCACAGGCGCGGAACCTGCCGCTGGTCTACCACTGCTCGGCGGGGAAGGACCGCACCGGCTGGTTGACGGCGCTGCTGCTCGGCGCGCTCGGCGTGGACGAGGCGGCGATCCGGGCGGACTACCTGGCCAACAACCGGCTGACCGAGAGCCTGCGGGAGGTCATCCTGGAGGCGATGCGCCGGCGGCAGCCGGGGTTGGACGTCGCGGCGGTGCGTCCGGTGCTGGAGGTGCGGCCGGAGTACCTGGACGCCGCGTACGCGGAGGTGCGCCGGGTGCACGGCTCGTTCGGGGCGTACCTGCGCGACGGGCTGGGGGTCACCGACGACGTCGTGGCGGCGCTGCGGGCGCACCTGTTGGAGTGACGCCCGCCGCCGCTGCTCCCGCGAGAAGTCAGAGGTCGTGCCGCGCGGCCCAGGCGGCGGCGGAGATCCGCGCGATCAGCCGGCAGGCGTCGTCCTCGGCCTCCTCGCCGGTGGGGCCGCCGTCGGCGAGATCGGTGGTGGTGCAGGCGACGACCGCGTACGGTGGCGCGTCGCCGGGGAAGACCACCCCGGCGCCGTGCCGCACGCCCCGCACCCAGCCGTTCTTGTGCGCGATGCGGGTGCCCTCGGGCAGCCCGGCGGCCAGGTCCTCGCGGTGTTCCTGGGCGAACAGGACGTCCAGCATGGCGGCGCAGCCGGCCGGCGAGGCCAGCGGGCCGGGGGTGTCGGCCCCGGCGGCCAGCGCGCCGAGCAGGGCGGCCAGGTCGGCGGCGGTGACCAGGTTGGTGACGCCCGCGTCGCGGGCCGCGAAGTCCTCGATGCCCCGCCCGGTGACGCTGTGCCGGGCCCCGGCCAGGGCCCAGACCTCCGCTACCGCCGGCAGCCCGACGTGGCCGATGACGAGGTTGGTGGCCAGGTTGCTGGAGCGGACGATCATCCGCTGGGCGAGCCAGCGCAGCGAGGCGGTGCCGCCGACCCGGTCCCAGACGGCCTCGTCGTTGTCGTAGTGGCGGGCGCAGGAGAACCGGGCCGCGCCGGGCTGCGCCGAGTCGAACTCGTTGCGCACCGGCACCGGGGCGTCCAGGTCGAGGGTGCCGGCTTCGGCGGCCCGGTGCAGCGCGACGAGCACCGCCACCTTCATGGTGCTGGCCGCGTAGTGGGTGGCGTCGGAGTGCCGGGTCCAGGTGGGGGCGGCGCCGAGCCGTCCCACGTACGCCGACACGGTGCCGGGCACCCCGTCCAGGTGTGCGTCGAGTTCGTCCCAGGTCATGCGGGTGACCGTAGCGGATCACCGGCGGGGTGGTCGTACCGTGCCGGTCGTGGCGGCACCGGCGGGCACCATCCGCGCCGCGGGTGTCGCCCCGGCTCGCCATCGGCCCGGGCCGGCGCGGGGCCGTGACGGCGGAGCCCGGACCGCGAGGGGCGGTCCGGGCTCCGGGGGCGGCTGCGACGGTACGTCAGCCGGCGTGCTTGCGTCGGGCGGCGGCCCGGCCGCGGAGCTGCTGGTCGAGCACGACCTTGCGGATCCGTACGGCGGCCGGGGTGACCTCGACGCACTCGTCCTCGCGGCAGAACTCGAGGGCCTGCTCCAGCGACAGCTTGCGCGGCGGGATCAGCTTCTCGGTCTCGTCGGCGGTCGACGAGCGCATGTTGGTGAGCTTCTTCTCCTTGGTGATGTTGACGTCCATGTCGTCGGAGCGGGAGTTCTCCCCGACGATCATGCCCTCGTACACCTCGGTGCCGGGCTCGACGAAGAGCTGGCCGCGCTCCTGGAGGTTGGTCATCGCGAAGGCGGTGACCGCGCCGGCGCGGTCGGCGACGAGCGAGCCGTTGTTGCGGGTGCGCAGCTCGCCGAACCACGGCTCGTAGGACTCGAAGACGTGGTGCAGGATGCCGGTGCCACGGGTCTCGGTGAGGAACTCGGTGCGGAAGCCGATCAGGCCGCGGGCCGGGACCAGCCACTCCATCCGGATCCAGCCGGTGCCGTGGTTGACCAGCTGCTCCATGCGGCCCTTGCGGGTCGCCAGCAGCTGGGTGATCGCGCCGAGGTATTCCTCGGGGGCGTCGATGGTGAGCCGCTCGACCGGCTCGCAGGTCCTGCCGTCGATCTCCTTGGTGACGACCTGCGGCTTGCCCACGGTCAGCTCGTAGGACTCGCGGCGCATCTGCTCGACCAGGATGGCCAGCGCCAGCTCGCCGCGGCCCTGGACCTCCCAGGCGTCGGGCCGCTCGGTGGGCAGCACCCGCAGCGACACGTTGCCGATCAGCTCCTTGTCGAGCCGGTCCTTGACCATGCGGGCGGTGACCTTGGCGCCCTTGACCCGGCCGACCAGCGGCGAGGTGTTGGTGCCGATGGTCATCGATATGGCCGGCTCGTCGACGGTGATCAGCGGCAGCGGCTGCGGGTTCTCCGCGTCGGCCAGGGTCTCGCCGATCATGATCTCGGGGATGCCGGCGACCGCGATGATGTCGCCCGGGCCGGCCGACTCGGCCGGCTTGCGCTCCAGGCCCTCGGTCATCAGCAGCTCCGAGATGCGGACCCGCTGGGTGCTGCCGTCGGTGCGGCACCAGGCCACGGTCTGGCCCTTGGTGATGGTGCCCTGCCGCACCCGGCACAGCGCCAGCCGGCCGAGGAACGGGGAGGCGTCGAGGTTGGTGACGTGCGCCTGCAGCGGCGCGTCCTCGTCGTAGGCGGGCGGCGGGATGGTGTCGAGCAGCGTGCGGAACAGCGGCTCGAGGCTGTGGCTGTCGTCGGGGACGGCGCCGTCGGCGGGCTGGGTCAGCGAGGCGATGCCGTCGCGCGCGCAGGCGTAGACGATCGGGAAGTCGATCTGCTCCTCGTCGGCGTCCAGGTCGAGGAAGAGCTCGTAGGTGTCGTCCACGACCTCCTTGATCCGGGCGTCGGGGCGGTCCACCTTGTTGATCACCAGGATGATCGGCATGCGGGCCTTGAGCGCCTTGCGGAGCACGAACCGGGTCTGCGGCAGGGGACCCTCGCTGGCGTCCACCAGCAGCACCACCCCGTCGACCATGGTGAGGCCGCGCTCGACCTCGCCGCCGAAGTCGGCGTGGCCGGGGGTGTCGATGATGTTGATGGTCACCGGGTCGGAGCCGTCGGCCGGCAGGTACCGCACGCCGGTGTTCTTGGCCAGGATGGTGATGCCCTTTTCCCGTTCGAGGTCCATCGAGTCCATGACCCGCTCGGTTACCTCGCCGCGGGCGCCGTAGGCGCCGGCCTGCCGCAACATGGCGTCGACCAGGGTCGTCTTGCCGTGGTCGACGTGGGCGATGATGGCGACGTTGCGGAGGTCGGTGCGAAGCTGCATACGCTTCATACTCCTGTCTGCGGTTGCCGGGGCACGCGTCGGGGTCTCCCCCCAGATGGCCCGGATCTCTGCCGAAACTGATGTTCCGACCGTTTCAGCGCCTGGCATGCTGACCCCCGTGGGAATGGGGGCCCGATGCACGACCTGCTGACCTGGCTGCAGGGCCTGCCGCCCCTGCTGATCTATGTGATCGCCGCGACGATCGTCGCGGGGGAGACCGCCGTGATCTTCGGTCTGCTGGTGCCGGGCGAGGCGACCCTGCTGCTGGTCGGTTTCCTAGCGTACGCGGGGACGCTGCGGCTCGCGCCGGCCCTGCTGGTGATGATGCTTGCAGCAGTGATCGGGGACACACTCGCGTTCCGTGCCGGCCGGCGGTACGGGCCGCGGGCGCGGGCGGGGCGGTGGAGCGCCCGGGTGGGGCACCAGCGGTGGGGTCGGGCGGAGGCGATGCTCGGCCGGCTGGGCGGGCGCGGGGTGCTGACCGCCCGCTGGGTGGCCTTCGCCCGCACGCTGGTGCCCCGGCTGGCGGGGGCGGCGGGGATGCCGTACCGGCGGTTCGCGCCGTGGAACCTCGCCGGCGTGGTGACGTGGGTGGGCGGCTCGGTGCTCGCCGGCAACCTGGCCGGGGAGTCGTACGAGACGGTCTCCCGGCTGCTGGGGCGGGCCACCGGCGCGGTGCTGGTGCTGGTGGTGGCGCTGGTCGCGGTGGTGCTCGCCGGGCGGTGGCTGGGCCGCAACCCGGATCCGGCCCGCGCGTTGGCCTCCCGGGCCGCCGGGCTGCGGCCGGTGCGCTGGCTCAGCGGCCGCTACGGCGTGCTGTTCTTCCTGCTCGCCATGTACGTGGGGCCGACCTGGACGTTGCTGATCAATCTGGTCGGCGGGCTGCTGCTGCTCTTCGTGGCCGGGCTCGCCATCGCGTGGGTGCTCGAGGCGGTGGTCCGGCACAGCGGGCTGGCGGCGGTCGACGGCGCCATCGCCGACTGGTTCGCCGCCCGGCGTACGCCCGGTGCGGTCGACGTCACGCTGGCGGTGGTGTCGGCGCTGCGGGGGCCGTCGCTGATCGCGCTGGTGGCCGTCGTGGCGGCGGTGCTGGCCTGGCGTAACCGGCCGTGGCGGGCGGACCTGCTCGGTGTCGTCGGCACGGTGGGGGCGTTCGTGCCGCTGGTGGTGCTCGCCGTGGTGGCGGAGCTGACGGGGCCGGGCGTCGGGGGTCCGGGCGGCCGGGACGCCGGGCTGTTCCCGACGCAGAACGCCGTGGTGGCGGCCAGCCTCTGCACCCTGGCCTGGCTGCTGTCGCGCGGGGCGCGCTGGCCGGTGGCGGTGGCCGCGTGGACCGGCGCCGCGGCGGGGGTGGTCGGCATCGTCGGCGCCCGCCTCTACCTGGGTCTGAGCAGCGCCAGCGGCAGCGCCACGGCGGTGCTGCTGGGGGTGGCGTGGACGGCGTTGTTCGTGGTGGCGTGGGCCACCCGCGACCGGGCGGTGGGCGGGGCGTCGGCGGAGCCGGAACCGTCGACGGTGCCGGCCGAGGCCTGAGGTGGTCCGGCGGCGCGGGCCGGGGGTCGTGACGTGGCCGCCACGACCCCCGGGTGCCGCGTCGGTCAGTCCCGGGCCGCCACCGGCTGCGGGGCCGGGGCGTCGTCGGAGGCGGGTCGGGCAGCGATCCGGCCGGGCCACCAGAAGCGGTCGCCGAGCGTGAACGCCAGCGCCGGCACCAGGACCGTCCGGACGAGCAGCGTGTCCAGCAGGACGCCGATGCAGACGATGACCCCGATCTGGGTGAGCAGGAGCAGCGGCAGGACGCCGAGGACGGCGAAGACCGCCGCGAGCAGGATGCCGGCGCTGGTGATGACGCCGCCGGTCACCCGCAGCGCCGACAGCATGCCGTCGCGGGTGCCGGTGCGGCGGGCGTCCTCGCGGGCCCGGGTGACGAGGAAGATGTTGTAGTCCACGCCGAGGGCCACGAGGAACACGAAGGCGAGCAGGAGCACGCCGCTGTCCAGCGCCGGCATGTCGAGCACGTGGTCGAAGAGCAGCCACGACGCGCCGATGCTGGCGAAGAACGAGGCGATCACCGTGAGCACGAGCAGCACCGGCGCGACGAGGCCGCGCAGGAGCAGCACCAGCACCGCGCCGACGAGCAGCAGGATGATCGGCAGGATCA
This sequence comes from Micromonospora sp. NPDC004336, assembly GCF_053602615.1. Lineage (NCBI taxonomy): Bacteria > Bacillati > Actinomycetota > Actinomycetes > Micromonosporales > Micromonosporaceae > Micromonospora > Micromonospora sp. NPDC004336. The sequence continues at coordinate 14,660 of NZ_JBSGDY010000089.1, read as the reverse complement.
GCCGCAGGTCCCTGCCGTTGGCCTCGTTCTCGTCGTAGGTGGCGGCGACGGCGCCGCCGACGACAGCGCCGTCGAACGCGGGTGCGCCCTGCACCGCCGGCGGGGCGGAGCCGGGGACCGCCACGACGGTGTCCCGCAGGGCCTCGACGGCCCGGTTCGCGGCCTCGGTGCCCGGTTCGGCCTCCAGGACGACGTCGACCTGGGCGACCCGGTCGCCCGCCTCGCCGGGGCGCGCGGAGGCGACGCCGGGCACGGCGGCGGCGGCGTCCGTGACGGCCTTGGCCGCCGCGGGGGTGGTGAGCACCGCGACCGGCTGGGTCGTGCCGGCGGGGAAGGCCCGGGCGAGGGTCTCGGCGCCGGCGACCGCCTCGGGCTTGACCCGGAACTGCTCGGTCTCCGACAGGCCGGTGTTGATGCCGAGCCCGCCGAGGGCGAGCGCGGCGAGCAGCAGCGTGGCGAGCACCGCGACCGGCGCGGGGCGGCGTTCGACGGCGGCGCCGAGGCGGCCCCAGAGCCGGCCCTCGCGAACCGCTCCGCCGACCCGGGGCACGAAGGGCCAGAACAGGCCGCGTCCGAAGATCACCAGGACCGCCGGGAGGACGAACAGGGCCGAGAGCATGGCGAGGACGATGCCCGTCGCGCAGGCCACGGCGAGGGCGCGGTTGAGTTCCTGCTCGGACAGCAGCAGGGTGAGCACGCCGAGGACGACGGTGGAGCCGCTGGCGAGGATGGGCTCGGCGACCCGCCGCAGCGCCGCGCGCATCGCCGCGAACCGGTCCTCCTCCCGGCGCAGTTCCTCGCGGTAGCGGGCGATGAGCAGCAGGGCGTAGTTGGTGGCGGCGCCGAAGACGAGGACGCTGGCGATGCCGGTGACGGCGCCGCCGGGCAGGTTGATGCCGACGGCCGGGACGATCGTGTCGAGGGCGCGCAGCGTGAGCTGCTCGGTGGCGGCGACGACGACCAGGGGCACGATCCACAGGAACGGGCTGCGGTAGGTGATCAGCAGCAGCAGCGCGACGACGGAGGCGGTGACGATGAGCAGCGTGGTGTCGGCGCCGTCGAAGACCTTCGTCAGGTCGGTGGTGAAGGCGGGCCCGCCGGTCACCTCCACCTTCAGCCCCTGCGGCACGTCGTCCAGGGACGCGCGGAGCTGGTCGATGCGGCCGGCGATCTCCTCCTGCCCGCCGGCGGTCGACAGCGGGACGGCGACGAGCGCCACGGTGCCGTCGGGGGAGATCTGCGGCGGGCTGACGCGTCCGCCGGCGGCGAACCGGCCGAGGTCGCCGGACTGACCGGTCAGGGCCGCGCGGTCGGCCTCGGTGAGGGCGGCCCGGTCGGCGCGGCTGACCACCACGATCGCCGGCTGGACGTCGCGGGAGGGCAGCTGCTCCTGGAGGCGCTCCACCTGGGTCGACTGCCACTGCGTCGACAGGCCGGTCGACGAGACGGGGGCGGGGTTGTCGGGCTTGGGCAGCCCGAAGACGACGGCGCCGAAGACGATCGCGGCGACCACGGTGAGCCACGCGGCCAGGCGGCCGCGGGCCACGCGGGTGAACACTGACATCGGATGCCCTTCACGGTCTCTCGGCTGGTTTCCTGCCACGTACGCAAGACCTCGTGGACGGCGCAAAGTGCCGGCGGTCGAGTATCTTGATAACCGAGATTATCGACTGCTGAGTTATGCTGCAACCGGGACGGACGGCAGGAGGCGGCGACCGACGTGGCAGGTCACGGCATGTACCGACGGCGCGACACCCGGCGCGAACGACTGATCGCCGAGATCGGGGCCGAGCTGCGGCGCTACTCCGTCGACGCCCAGCACATCGGGCACGCCTTCGCCGGCCTGCACGGCCTCAACGCCACCGACCTGCAGGCGCTGATCGCGGTGATGGACGCCGAGCTGGTCGGCCGACCGGTCACCCCCGGCCGCCTCGGCGAGCAGCTCAACCTCTCGTCCGGTTCCGTCACCGCCCTGATCGACCGGCTGGAGCGCGCCGGCCACATCCGCCGCGACCGCGACACCGCCGACCGGCGCAAGGTCCTCCTGCACTACGCCGAGCGGGGCGCCGCGCTCGCCATGGACTTCTTCCGCCCCCTCGGCCGGCGCACCGACGACGTGATGGCCGGCTTCGACGACGACGAGCTGGAGGTGGTGCACCGGTTCATGACCGCGATGACCGCCTCGATGCGGGAGCACCGCGACGCGGTGCGCGCGGCGCGCGACGAGCCGGCCCGGCGCGCGAACGGCTGACGTCGTGCTCGACCGGCTGGCCGCCCGCCTCGCCACCGCCGCGCTGCGGCTGCCGGCCGCGCGCGCCCGCCGGGTGACCCTCACCCGGGGCGTCCCGGTGCGGATGCGCGACGGGGTGCCGCTGCGCGCCGACCACTACGCCCCGAACCTGCCCGGCGCGCCGACCGTGCTGGTCCGCACGCCGTACGGGCGGGGCGGGCCGATGCGGCTGCTGGGCCGGCTGGCCGCCGAACGCGGATTCCACGTGGTGATCCAGTCGTGCCGGGGCACGTTCGGCTCCGGCGGCACGTTCGACCCGCTGGTGCACGAGCGCGACGACGGGCTGGACACCCTCGACTGGCTGCGCCGCCAGCCCTGGTGGTCCGGCGCGTTCGGCATGTTCGGCGCGAGCTACCAGGGCTTCGTGCAGTGGGCGCTGGCCGCCGACGCGGGGGAGGAGCTGCGGGCGATGGTCGCGGTGGTGACCGCCTCGGGCACCCGCGACTCGACGTACGCCGGGGACTCGTTCGCCCTCGACACGGTGCTCACCTGGGCCGAGCTGCTCCAGGCCCAGACCGTGCCCTGGCTGGCCCGGCAGTGGGAGCTCAAGCGCGGCCAGCCCCGGCTGACGGCGGCGCTGGCGCACCTGCCGCTGGTCGAGGCGGACCGGGTGGCCACCGGCGTGACCGTGCCGTTCTTCCAGGAGTGGCTGCGCCATCACACCCCCGACGCCGGCTACTGGCGCGACCGCGTCTTCGGCGACCGGATCGCCGAGGTCAGGGCCCCGGTGGCGATGGTGACGGGCTGGCACGACATCTTCCTGCCGGCCCAACTGCGCGACTTCGCGGCGCTGCGCGCGGCCGGCGCCCACCCCCGGCTCACCGTCGGGCCGTGGACGCACGGCAGCCCCGGGCTCTTCGTGGCCGCCCTGCGCGACGGGCTGGACTGGCTGGACGAGCACCTCGCCGGCCGGCCCCCGCAGCGGGGCACCGCCGCCGGCCGGGTGGCGCCGGTGCGGGTGCACGTCGGCGGGGCCGGCGGCGGCTGGCGGGACCTGCCGGACTGGCCGCCGCCGTCGGTGCCGACGCGTTGGCACCTGCACCCCGGCGGAGGGCTGCGTACCGCCGCCGCCGTCCCCTCGGCGCCGGACCGGTTCCGCTACGACCCGGCCGACCCGACGCCCTCGCTCGGCGGGCCGTTGCTCGTCGCCCAGCGGGCCGGGCCGGTCGACAACCGCCCGGTCGAGGCCCGACCCGACGTGCTGACCTACACCAGCGCCCCGCTCGCCGCGCCCGTCGAGGTGGTCGGCCCGGTACGCGCCGAGATCCACCTGCGCAGCGAGCTGTCCCACCTGGACGTCTTCGTGCGACTGTGCGACGTGGACCGGCGCGGCCGGTCGTGGAACGTCTGCGACGGGCTGGTCCGCGTCGCGCCCGGCCGGTATCCCACCGACCCGGCCGGCGTGGTGACCGTGCCGGTGGAGCTCTGGCCCGCGGCGCACCGGTTCGCGCCCGGGCACCGGCTGCGCGTGCAGGTCTCCGGCGGCGCCCATCCGCGCTACGCGCGCAACCCCGGCACGGGCGAGATGCTCGGCACCGCGGTCACCCTGCGTGCCGGCTGGCGGGAGATCCTGCACGACCCGCAGCGACCGTCCGCTGTGGTCCTACCGATCATGCCCGGTGGCTCCAAGCTTTCTCTCAGCCGAAATAACCCCTCCTGACCTGGGCATTCATTTATAGACGGCGCTATGGTGGGGTCAATGCCCGGCGCTGTGCACCACTCGGCCGGGCCTGAGCGTGAGGCCTCACCCCGCCTACGCGGTGTCACCGTCGTGCCCGGCCCCCGACCATTCGCAAGGGGGGAACCCATGACGCGGGCACCGGAGAACCTGCTGACCGTCCGCCGTCTGCTGCTCGATCACCTCGACCTCGACCCCGACACGTCCCGCAGCCAGGATCTGGAGCCCGCCGAGGTCGGCATCGTCGGCGACCCCGCCCACCGGGGCGGCTACCACTGCGGCTCCGACCGGGTGGTGACCAACGACTACTCCGTCGTCGAGTCGCCCCGCGACTCGGCCGGCCTCACCCTCGACGCGGCCGCGCTCGACGTCGGCCTGTTCCGGGTCGCCGTCGGCGGCCGCACGCACGACCTGCGCAGCTTCTCCACCTGGTGCGTGGCGCAGTGCGTCGCCGACACCCCGGACACCAGGGACATCAGGGAGATCATCTACTCGCCCGACGGCGCCGTCGTGCGGCGCTGGGACCGGCTCCGCCGGCGCAGCGGCGGGGACGACTCGCACCTGTGGCACACCCACTTCAGCTTCTTCCGCGACTCGATCAAGGCGAACCGGGACCAGACCCCGCTGTTCCGCCGTTACCTGACCACCATCGGACTTCTGGAGGACGACATGAGCGCGCAGGCCGAGAGCCAGATCAACAGCATCTACGCGGGCATGTTCTACGGCGGGTCGAGCATGGGGCGCAGCGTCGACCCCGATGCCGGCGGGCCCGCGACGGCCAGCAACAGCCTGGTGGCGAAGCTGGACTACACGATGCAGCGCCTCGACGCGGTCGCCGCGCAGCTCACGACCCTGTCCGGCAGGGACTTCACCGACGAGCAGGCGATCGTCGCGGGCGTCCTCGCCACGCTCACCCCCGAGAAGATCGCCGCGGCGATCCCCGCCACCATGGCCGAGCAGGTCGCCGACGAGCTCGCCCGCCGGCTGGCCGCCTGATCCCGACACCCCGGTCCCCCGGGGGCGTGACGGACACCGGCAACGATGATTTCGCAATGAATGTTGCGCAACCATCGTTGCCGGTGTCAGACTGCTCGGCATGACAAACCCCGACGTACGCCAGGTCACCGACTCGCGGGTCCTCGCCGCGCTGTCGCACCCGCTGCGCCGCCGGCTGATGGACGTGCTCAAGGTGCACGGACCCTCGACAGTCGGCCTGCTCGCCGAGCGGACCGGCCAGGCGCCGGCGAACGTGAGCCACCACCTCAAGGTGCTGGCCGGCGCCGAGCTGGTCGAGGAGGCGCCCGAGCTGGCCCGCGACCGCCGGGAACGGTGGTGGCGCCTGGTCAGCCGCGGCGTGCGCTGGTCCCACTCGGATTTCGACGACCCCGCCGCCCGGGCCGTCGCCGACGCCGCCACCTCGCTCAACCTGGACCGGCACGTCGCCCTCGCCCGTTCCTGGCACGCCGCAGACGAGGCCAGCCAGGCCGCCTGGGAGGACGGGCCCTTCTCCACCGACCGGTGGATGCACCTGACCCCGGAGGAGCTGGCCGAACTGAGCAGCGAGGTGACCGAACTGCTCGCCCGGTGGGCCGACCGTGACGTGCCCGACGACGGGCGCACGCGCGAGCCGGTCTTCGTGTTCGCCTACGGCATCCCGGCCACCCCGTGACGCGGCCCGCCGCGCCGCCCCGCACCCCGGACGCCGGCGCGCCACGGCCCGGGCCCGCCGCGTCGACGCCGCAGTCCGCCGCGCCCGCCCCGGCGCCGCCGCGGGGCGGCCTGCTGCGGCACCGGGACTTCCGGCTGCTCTGGGCCGGGCAGACGGCCAGCTCCATCGGCAGCAACGTCACGACCGTGGCGCTGCCCCTGGTCGCGGTGACCGTGCTCGACACGGGCACCTTCGGCGTCGCGGTGCTCACCGCCGCCGCCTGGTTGCCGTGGCTGCTCTTCGGCCTGCCGGCCGGCGCCTGGGTGGACCGGCTGCCGCGCCGGCCCGTGATGATCGCCTGCGACCTGATCTGCGCGTTGCTGTTCCTCAGCGTCCCGGTCGCCGCCCTGCTCGGCGTGCTGACCGTCGGGCAACTGCTCGTCGTGGCGCTGGGTGCCGGGCTGGCCCGGGTCTTCTTCGAGACGGCCGAACAGGTCTACCTGCCCGTGCTGCTGCGCCCCGAACAGGTGCCGGAGGGCAACGCCAAGATCCAGGCCACCCAGACCGCGAGCTACGTGCTCGGCCCCGGCATCGCCGGCGTCGTCGCGCAGGTCGTCGGGGCGGTCGCCGCGCTGCTGCTCGACGCGCTGACCTTCCTGTTCTCCGCGGCCTGCCTGCTGCGCATCCGCACCGTCGACAGGCGCCCCCGACGCGTCGAGGGGTCCCGGTCGCTGCGCCGGGAGATCGGGGAGGGGATCCGGTTCGTCGCCCGCGACCCGTACCTGCGGGTGCTCGCCGTCTTCGGCGCGGCCAGCAACGTGGGCCTGATCGGCTACCAGGCCGTCCTCGTGGTCTTCCTCGTCCGGGAGGCACGCCTCGCGCCCGCGTCGGTCGGCGCGTTGATCGGGGCGATGAGCCTCGGCGGCATCGCCGGAGCGCTGCTGGCCACCCGGCTCGGCCGGCGGCTCGGCACCGCCCGCGCCATGCTGTTGGCCGGAGCGCTCGCCGGCCCCACGGCGCTGCTGATCCCACTCGCCGGCCCCGGCGGGCGGCTGGCCCTGCCGGCGATCGGCGGCATCCTGGTCAGCCTCGGGGTGGCGATCGGGAACGTGCTCAAGGGCAGCTTCCGGCAGACCTACACCCCGCACCACCTGCTCGGCCGGGTGACGGTGAGCATGCAGATGCTCAACTACGGCACGATCCCGTTGGGCGCCGTGCTGTCCGGGGCGATCGGCGCGGCGTACGGCGCGGGCACGGCGATGGCCGTGATGACCGGCTGGCTGGCGCTCACCCCGGTGATCCTGCTGGTCGGGCCGCTACGGCGGCGACGGGACCTGCCCGTCGCGCCGGAGCTGCCCTGAACGCGCTGCGGCGGCGGCCGGCTCCCGGCCGCCGCCACCGGCACGGATCTACATCGGGCGGACGTTGTCCGCCTGCGGACCCTTCTGCCCCTGGGTCACCTCGAACTCGACCTTCTGGCCCTCGTTCAGCTCCCGGTAACCGCTCGTCGCGATGGCCGAGTAGTGGACGAAGACGTCCGGACCTCCGCCGTCCTGCTCGATGAAGCCGAAGCCCTTTTCCGAGTTGAACCACTTAACCGTGCCGGTTGCCATGCATCTCTCCCTGTTCCAATGCGGGTGACCTTCGGTCGTCGACCGAATGATCGCCCGGTACCACCCCGACAGTAACCGGCCAAACCCCGATTCGCTGGCCGAAGTGCCGTAGGCGGCGTGGTGAACTCTCGGGCGCGCCGTGCGAAAGCGGCGCGGCGACCCGTCCGCTGGGGCATGCTTGCGCCGGTGAGGGGTGTCGCGGCCGTCGCGCTGACCGAGCTGGAGCGGGAGATCGACGCTCCGGGCGGCGGGCTGGACCGGCTCCGGTTGGTGCGGATCCCGTTCGTGCCCGAGGTGCGGCTGCACCTGGCCGAGGACGCCATCGTCTGGTGGGCCCGGATGGAGGCGCGCGCCGGGCACGCCCTGCCGCCGCCGTACTGGGCCTCGGTCTGGGCCGGCGGGCAGGCCCTCGCCCGGCACCTGCTCGACCACCCCGACCTCGCGGCCGGGCGCCGCGTGCTCGACCTGGCCGCCGGGTCCGGCCTGGTGGCGATCGCCGCCGCGCTCGCCGGCGCGGAGCGGGTCGTCGCCAACGACATCGACCCGTACGCGGTCGCCGCGACGACCGTCAACGCCCGCGCCAACCGGGTGACGGTCGCGGCCACCGGCGGCGACCTGCTCGACTCCGATCCGGCCGGAGTGGACCTGCTCGTCGCCGGGGACGTGCTCTACGACGAGGCGATGGCCGCGCGGGTGCTGCCCTTCCTGCGCCGGGCCGCCGCGACCGGCGCCGACGTGCTGGTCGGCGACCCGGGGCGGGGGCACCTCCCGCTGGACGTGCTGGCGGCCGTGGCCTGTTATCCCGTGCCGACAACCGAGCCCGCCGTCGACTCGCCCGTGCGGCGGGTGCAGGTGCTGCGACCCCGCTGACGCGGGCGCTCTCAGGGTCGACCCTGAGCCGGATACCAGGGGGCGGTGGGGGATCGGACCCGATGCCCGGGGTGGCCGGGCGGCCATAGCGTACGGGGCATGACGGAATGGCTGGCCCAGGTCGGAGAGCTTCCCACCACCCTGCTGATGGGGGTGCTGGGGGTGGTGATGCTCTTCGACGCCGTGCCGCTGCTCGGGGTGCTGGTCCCCGGCGACGTCGCGATCCTGGCCGCCATGGGGGTCGGGGGGCCCCTCACCGGCGTCAGCACCTTCGCCGTCGTGGTGGCCGGCTGCCTGTCCGGCTGGTCGCTGAGCTTCCTCGCCGGCCGCCGGTACGGGGAGCGGCTGCGACACAGCCGGATCGGCGGGTGGATCGGCGAGGAGCGCTGGGCGGCGGCGGAGGGCATCCTCCAGCGCGGGGGCGGCCGGATGGTGCTGGTCGCGCCGTTCCTGCCGGTGTTCAACGCGCTGCTGCCGCTGGCGGCGGGCGGGCTGCGGATGTCGTACCGGCGCTTCCTGGGCCCGGCGGCACTCGGCGCCGCGGCCTGGGCGGGTCTCTACCTGGCGCTGGGCAGCGCCTCACGATCGCTGGCCGGGCTGCTTCCCGGCGGGTCCAGCCCGATGCTGGTCACCATGGCGGTCGGGCTGGTGCTGGCGGGGGTCGTGCTGATGGGCACGCGGCGCCGGTTGCGGGCGGTCACGGGGGCCTGACCGCAGCCCACCGGGGGAGCGGGGCCGGGCGCGTGGTCACGCCCGGCCCCGCTGGGGGCTCACCAGCCCCGGGCGCGCCACTGCGGCAGCGCCGGGCGCTCCGCGCCGAGCGTGCTGTCCTTGCCGTGGCCCGGATAGAACCACGTCTCGTCGGGCAGCCGGTCGAAGAGCTTGTGCTCGACGTCGTCGATGAGCGCGGCGAAGCGCTCCGGGTCCTTGTCGGTGTTGCCGACCCCGCCGGGGAAGAGGCTGTCGCCGGTGAACAGGTGCGGCGTGCCGGCCGGGTCGCGGTAGAGCAGGGCGATCGAGCCCGGGGTGTGCCCCTTGACGTGGATGACCTCCAGCGCGCAGTCACCCACCGCCACGGTGTCGCCGTCGGTCAGGGTCTCCGCCTCGATCGGCAGCCCCGCCGCGTCGTCGGCGTGCACCAGCGGCCGCGCGCCGGTCTTGGCGACCACCTCCTCCAGGGCCACCCAGTGGTCCATGTGCTGGTGGGTGGTGACCACCGTGGCCAGCCCCGCGTCGCCGACGAGGTCGAGCAGCCGGGGCGCCTCGTTCGCCGCGTCGATGAGCACCTGCTCGCCGGTGGCCCGGCAGCGCAGCAGGTAGGCGTTGTTGTCCATCGGGCCCACCGACACCTTGGTGATGGTGAGCCCGTCGAGCTCACGTACGGCCGGCGCACCGCCGGGCGTGACGTCTCCGCTGTAGGTCATGAGGTTGCCTATATCCATTCCGGTGGTTGCGGCAGCGGACCGTCCGGGGTGACGGTCAGCACGGTGCCGGGGCTGCGGCCGATCAGCCAGGCGGCGAGTTCGGGGGCGGAGCCGGTGACGGTGGGCGCGGCCGCCCGGTCGCCGACGACGACCTCGTGCCGGCTGCCGTCGAAGCGCAGCACCATCGGCGGCACGTCGGCGCGCTCGGCGAGACCGCCGGCCACCTCGTGCAGCAGCCGGTGGGCGAACGCCTCGGGCCAGTCGGCCGGCCGGTAGCCGGCGGCGAGGTCCACGTGGTGCACCTCGACCTCGCGCAGCCGGCCCCAGACCAGCATGGTCGCCGGCCAGGGGCCGCGCCGCGTCTGTACCGTGGCCGCCCACGCCTCGACCGGCATCGCCGCGACCGCGTCGGTGAACCGGTCGGCCGAGCGGCGCAGGTCGTCGAGGTGGGCGTCGGGTGGCCGGGCGGCGCCGGCCTCGATGTCGGCGTCCCGGGCCTGCGCGGAGGCGTACATCGGGACCGGCTCGCCCGTGCGCGCCGCGGTGAGCAGGTTGACCATGGCGTCGGCGTTGCGGGCCAGGTGCGCCAGGACGTGCCCGCGGGTCCAGCCCGGCAGCAGCGACGCGGCGGCGACGCCCGCGTCGTCGAAGGCGGCGGCGGTCCGCAGCAGGCGGTCCGTGGCCGCGTCCACCTCGCCGGTCAGCAGAAGCGGGTCAGTCGTCACGCCACCGACCCTATCGGCCGGCCGGCCGTCCGTCGCCGGGGAAATCGCTTTCGGCGCGTCGCCGTACGCCCTACCGTCGGCGTCACGACGCGGCACCGGGAGGTCGGAAGGAGGTGGTGACGTTGCCGGTCCACGCACGCGTGCACCACCCGCTACGACACCGATGAGGATGCCATGACCATCGATCTGACCGCCCTCGGCTGGGACGCCGACCGGGCGACACACGTACGACGACGCGGCGGTCGCCGCCCGGGCCGGGTGGCCCGGGTGGACCGCGGCGTCTGCACGGTGCTCTGCGCGGACGGTCCGGTCCGCGCCACCCTGGGCGGCGCGGTCCTGTCCGCCGCCGCCCGGGACCTGACCCGCCTGCCGTGCGCGGGCGACTGGGTGCTGCTCGGCGCCTGGCCGGACGGCAACGTGACCGTGGAGGCGGTGCTGCCGCGGCGTACCGCCCTGGTCCGGCGGACCGCCGGCAAGGACGCCAGCGGCCAGGTGCTCGCCGCCAACCTCGACGCCGCCGCCGTGGTCGAGCCGGTGCACCCGGAGCCGGACACCGGCCGCATCGAGCGGCTGCTGTCGCTGGCGCACGAGTCCGGCGCCCGGCCGCTGGTCGTGCTCACCAAGGCCGATCTCGCGGCCGACCCGGAGGCGGTGGCGCGCCAGCTCGCCGCGGTCGCCCCGGGGGTGCCGGTGCTGGCGGTCAGCGCCGAGCGGGGCACCGGGCTGGAGCCGCTGCGCGCCGAGGTGGCGCCGGGCCGCACGCTCGGCCTGCTCGGCCCGTCCGGCGCCGGCAAGTCCAGCCTGGTCAACGCCCTGGCCGGGGCAGCGGTGATGCCCACCCAGGCGATCCGGCGGGTCGACGGCAAGGGCCGGCACACCACCACCTGGCGGGCGCTGATCCCGGTGCCCGGCGGCGGCGCGGTGCTCGACACCCCGGGGGTGCGGGCGGTCGGCCTGCTGGACGGCTCGGTGGGGCTGGACCGGGCGTTCGCCGACATCGCCGAGCTGGCCACCGGCTGCCGCTACGGCGACTGCGGGCACGACGGCGAGCCCGCCTGCGCGGTGCGCGAGGCGTTGGACAGCGGCGAGCTGCCGGTGCGCCGCTGGGAGAGCTGGCGGCGGTTGCAGCGGGAGCTGGCGCACGAGAGCCGGCGGCGGGAGACGCGGCTGGCCGCCGAGCGTCGCGGCGGCTGGCGTTCGGCCCGCCGTCGGGCCGCCCGCCCCTGACGGACGTGCGCGCGAGGCCGGTCGACGACCGGCCCCGCGCGGTCCGCGGGCGCGGCCGACCGGGCTGAGCTGGGGGAATGTGCCGGCGGGGAAAAGTGTCGTACCTCGGGGCTAGAGTTGCCGGGGCGCCTTTCCTGCGCGCACACAACCGCTCAGACCAGCCTCAGAGCGGACATTTCCTCCTCATCTTCTTCACCCGGGAGTACACGGACAGTGGCCGACCGACTGATAATCCGTGGCGCGCGCGAGCACAACCTGCGTGACGTCAGTCTCGACCTGCCCCGGGATGCCCTGATCGTCTTCACCGGGCTCTCCGGGTCGGGCAAGTCGAGCCTGGCCTTCGACACGATCTTCGCCGAGGGGCAGCGCCGCTACGTCGAGTCGCTGTCGTCGTACGCGCGGCAGTTCCTCGGCCAGATGGACAAGCCGGACGTCGACTTCATCGAGGGCCTGAGCCCGGCCGTCTCCATCGACCAGAAGTCCACCTCGCGCAACCCGCGCTCGACGGTGGGCACCATCACGGAGGTCTACGACTACCTCCGGCTGCTCTTCGCCCGCATCGGCGAGCCGCACTGCCCGGTCTGCGGCGAGCGGATCTCCCGGCAGACCCCGCAGCAGATCGTCGACCGGGTCCTCGCCATGACCGAGGGCACCAGGTTCATGGTGCTCGCGCCCGTGGTGCGCGGCCGCAAGGGCGAATACGTCGACCTCTTCGCCGAGCTCCAGGCCAAGGGCTACGCCCGGGCCCGGGTCGACGGCGTGGTGCACCAGCTCACCGAGCCGCCGAAGCTGAAGAAGCAGGAGAAGCACACCATCGAGGTGGTGATCGACCGGCTCACCGTCAAGCCGAGCGCCAAGCAGCGGCTGACCGACTCCGTCGAGGCCGCCCTGGGCCTGTCCAACGGCCTCGTCCTGCTCGACTTCGTCGACCTGCCCGACGGCGACCCGGAGCGCGAGCGGCGCTACTCCGAGCACCTGGCCTGCCCCAACGACCACCCCCTCGCGATCGAGGACCTGGAGCCCCGGGTCTTCTCCTTCAACGCGCCCTACGGCGCGTGCCCGGAGTGCACCGGCATCGGCACCAAGAAGGAGGTCGACCCCGAGCTGGTCGTCCCCGACCCGGAGCGCACCCTGCGCGAGGGGGCGATCCAGCCCTGGTCGACCGGGCACAACCTGGAATACTTCCTCCGCCTGCTGGAGGCCCTCGGCGAGGCCGAGCACTTCGACGTCGACACCCCGTGGCGGGCCCTGCCGTCCCGGGCGCAGAAGACGATCCTGCACGGCTCCGACGACCAGGTGCACGTGCGCTACCGCAACAAGTTCGGCCGCGAGCGCTCCTACTACACCGGCTTCGAGGGCGTGGTGCAGTGGATCGAGCGCCGGCACACCGACACCGAGTCGGAGTGGTCGCGGGAGAAGTACGAGGGCTACATGCGGGACGTGCCCTGCGCGGCCTGCGGCGGCGCCCGGCTCAAGCCCGAGGTGCTCGCGGTGACCCTGGCCGGCAAGAGCATCGCCGAGGTCTGCAACCTCTCCGTCGGGGAGGCCGCCGACCTGCTCGCCGGCATCGAGCTGACCGACCGGCAGAAGATGATCGCCGAGCGGGTGCTCAAGGAGATCAACGCCCGGCTGAAGTTCCTGCTCGACGTCGGCCTGGACTACCTCTCCCTCGACCGGCCGGCCGGCACCCTCTCCGGCGGCGAGGCGCAGCGCATCCGGCTGGCCACCCAGATCGGCTCCGGCCTGGTCGGCGTGCTCTACGTGCTCGACGAGCCGTCGATCGGCCTGCACCAGCGCGACAACCACCGGCTCATCGAGACGCTGCTGCGGCTGCGCGGGCTGGGCAACACGCTGATCGTGGTCGAGCACGACGAGGACACCATCCGGGTGGCCGACTGGATCGTCGACATCGGCCCGGGCGCGGGCGAGCACGGCGGCAAGATCGTGCACAGCGGCTCGGTGCCGGCGCTGCTGGAGAACCCGGAGTCGGTGACGGGGGCATACCTGTCCGGCCGCCGGTCGATCCCGACGCCGCGGCAGCGCCGCCCGCAGACGTCCGGCCGGGAGCTGGTCGTGCACGGCGCGCGGGAGCACAACCTGCGCAACCTGACCGTGTCGTTCCCGCTCGGCCAGCTCATCGCGGTCACCGGCGTCAGCGGCTCCGGCAAGTCCACGCTGGTCAACGACATCCTCTACGCGGTGCTGGCCAACCAGATCAACGGCGCGCGGCTGGTGCCCGGGCGGCACACCCGCGTCTCCGGGCTGGAGCACGTCGACAAGGTCGTCGGCGTCGACCAGTCGCCGATCGGGCGCACGCCGCGCTCCAACCCGGCCACCTACACCGGAGTCTGGGACCACGTCCGCAAGCTCTTCGCCGAGACCACCGAGGCCAAGGTCCGGGGGTACGGCCCCGGCCGGTTCTCGTTCAACGTCAAGGGCGGCCGCTGCGAGGCCTGCTCCGGCGACGGCACCATCAAGATCGAGATGAACTTCCTGCCCGACGTGTACGTCCCGTGCGAGGTCTGCAAGGGCGCCCGCTACAACCGGGAGACCCTGGAGGTCCACTACAAGGGCAAGACCGTCTCGGACGTGCTGGAGATGCCGATCGAGGAGGCGGCCGAGTTCTTCTCCGCCATCCCGGCCATCCACCGGCACCTCAAGACGCTTGTCGACGTCGGCCTCGGCTACGTCCGGCTCGGCCAGCCCGCGCCGACGCTCTCCGGCGGCGAGGCGCAGCGGGTCAAGCTCGCCTCGGAGCTGCAGAAGCGCTCCACCGGCCGCACGGTCTACGTGCTGGACGAGCCGACCACCGGCCTGCACTTCGAGGACATCCGCAAGCTGCTGATGGTGCTGGAGGGGCTGGTCGACAAGGGCAACACCGTGATCACCATCGAGCACAACCTCGATGTGATCAAGTCGGCCGACTGGCTGATCGACATGGGCCCCGAGGGCGGCCACCGGGGCGGCACGGTGCTCGCCACCGGCACCCCCGAGGAGGTCGCGGAGGTGCCCGAGAGCCACACCGGGCAGTTCCTGCGGCAGGTGCTCAAGCTCGACGGCGAGGCCAAGGGTGCGGCGAAGGCCACCTCCCGCGCGGCCAAGGCCAACGGGACGAAGCCCCGGGCGCGGAAGGTCCCCGCCGGGGCCCGCTGATCCGCCGTGGCGTGCCCCGGACGGGTCAAGAC
>NZ_JBSGDY010000088.1:0-24774 GCF_053602615.1 Micromonospora sp. NPDC004336 | reverse complement strand
TCGGCGGCCTGCTCGCCCAGTCCCTGGGCCGCGTCCCGATCCCCGGGGCGCAGGTCGAGGTCGCCGGTCTCCGGCTGGTCGCCGAGGGCACCACGGGCCGACGCAACCGGATAGACACCGTGCTGGTGAGCCGGGTGGAGTCGACCGACACGCAGGACGGCCCGGGCCGCGGCGAGCACGCCGCGCCCGGGGACGACACGAACCGATCCGAGGAGAGGCAACCCGCCGATGCCTGAGTCACCCGCCGTGCCGGCCGCCCGGCCCACCCCGTCCGAACCGGTCGAACTGAGTGCCGAGGACGGCAAGCTGGTCGTCCTGGCCCGGGGCGCGCGCGGCCGGGTGGGCGCCGTGGAGGGCGCGGCGGTGCGCGACCAGGACGGCCGGACGTACGCCGCGGCCAGCGTCTCGCTGCCCTCGTTGACGATCACCGCGCTCCAGCTCGCGGTGGCCTCGGCGGCTGCGGCCGGCGCGAGCCGCCTGGAGGCCGCCGTGGTGGTGACCGAGGCGTCGACGCTCGACGGCGCCGGGCACGCGGCGGTACGGGACCTCGCCGCCGACGCGCCGATCCACGTGGCCGCGCCGGACGGCACCGTCCTGGGCACGGTGGTCGAGTGAGCCGCCGGGCGACGACGCGTGCCGGCGAGCGGGGCGGGGTGGCGGCGTGAGTGATCCGCAGCGCCCGTACCGGGCCGGTTTCGCCTGTTTCGTCGGCCGGCCGAACGCCGGGAAGTCGACGCTGACCAACGCGATCGTCGGGCAGAAGATCGCCATCACCTCGAACAAGCCGCAGACGACCCGGCACGTCATCCGGGCCGTCCTGCACCGCCCCGACTCCCAGCTCGTCCTGGTCGACACGCCGGGGCTGCACCGCCCGCGCACGCTGCTCGGCGAGCGTCTCAACGATCTGGTGCGGCAGACCTGGAGCGAGGTCGACGTGATCGGCCTCTGCATCCCGGCGGACGAGCCGATCGGGCGCGGCGACCGGTTCATCACCGGGGAGCTGGCCGAGCTGAAGGCCACCGTGCTGGCGGTGGTCACCAAGACCGACCTGGTGGACCGCAAGCGGCTCGCGGAGCAGTTGCTCGCCGTCAGCGAGCTGGGCGAGTTCGCCGAGGTGGTGCCGGTCAGCGCGGTCTCCGGGCACCAGGTGGACACGCTGGTCGAGGTGATGACCCGCTACCTGCCCGAGTCGCCGCAGCTCTATCCGGACGACATGCTCACCGACGACCCGGAGCAGGTGCTGGTCGCCGAGCTGATCCGCGAGGCCGCCCTGGAGGGCGTCCGCGACGAGCTGCCACACTCCATCGCGGTGGTCGTCGAGGAGATGATCCCCGAGGGCAACCTGATGAAGATCTATGCCGACGTGTACGTGGAGCGGCCCAGCCAGAAGGCGATCGTGATCGGCCACCGGGCCAGCCGGCTCAAGGCGGTGGGCACGACCGCGCGGCGGCAGATCGAGGAGTTGCTCGGCACCCGGGTCTACCTGGACCTGCACGTCCGGGTGGCGAAGGACTGGCAGCGCGACCCGAAGCAGCTGCGCAAGCTGGGTTTCTGACCGGCACCGGGCCGGGGTGCGCCCCCGGCCCGGCCGCCCGGTCGTGATCGGTCTCGGTCGGCGGGATGGGGCATCTCACGTTTCGGCGGGCCGCTGGCCGTTTGCCGGTGTCGCTCCGCAGGGTAGGGGAAGGAACAGCCCCCGTGCCCCCGGACATAGATGCAGGCTGATGCGAAACCGATACCTGGACCTGCTCCGCTTCCTGGCCATCGTTCGAGTCGTCGTCTACCACGTCACCGGATGGGCCACCCTGACCCTCGTCTTCCCGGCGATGTCGGTGATGTTCGCGCTGGCCGGCTCCCTGATGGCGGCCTCGCTGCACCGCTGGGGGCCGGGTGCGGTCGTACGCCGGCTGCGGCGCCTGCTGCCGTCGCTCTGGGTGGTCGCCGCCGTCTTCGTGCCCGCCATGCTGCTCACCGGGCTGCCGCTGAGCCCGAAGGTGCTGCTCTGGCTCTTCCCCGTCGCCGACCCCCCGGCCAACGACTGGGGCGCGATCGCGCTCAGCGTGATCTGGTACCTGCGCGACTACCTCTGGTTCGTGCTGGCCTCCCCGGCCGCCCTCTGGCTGTTCCGGCGCGCCCCGGTGCCCACGCTGCTCGCCCCGTACGCCCTGATCGCCGCGGCCGAGCTGGGCCTGCTGCCGGCGCTGCCGGTGGCGCTGCACCACTTCGGCCTCTACTTCGGCGCCTGGCTGCTCGGCTTCGCCCACCAGGCCGGCATGCTGCGCCGCCTGGCCAACGGGGTGCTGGTGCCGGTCGCGCTGGCCCTCGCCGCCGCCGGGGGCGCCTGGATCGTCACCCACCCGGGCCCGCGCGGGTACGACCTGAACGACAACCCCCTCGGCAACGCCCTCTGGTCGGCGGCGTTCGTCCTCGTCCTGCTCGGCCGGGGGCCGGCGAGCACCTCCTGGGTGGACCGCAGCGCGTCGTTCGGCCGGGTGGTCACCGTGTTCAACCGGCGGGCGCTCACCGTCTACCTGTGGCACATGCCGTTCGTGGTGGCGCTCACCCCGCTCGTGGACGTGGTCGGCTGGTCCCACCAGGACCCGGTCGGCCTGGCGATCCGGGTGGCGCTGGTCTTCGCCCTGGTCGCGGTGGTGACCGCCCTGGTGGGGTGGGTCGAGGACGTGGCGGCCCGCCGACCACCGGAGCTGGTCCCCGGCGCCCGGGCAGCGGCCTACGACGGCCCGGTCGCGGTCCCCGGCGGCCGGGGAGCGGTCCCCGGCGGCCGGGGAGCGGCCTACGACGGCCCGGTCGCGGGGCGGGCCACCGTGCCGGCGCCCCGTGCCGTCCGGGAACCGGAGACCGTCGAGATCAACGCTGGGTGACGTTCTGGTCGCCGCCGCCGGTGGAGATGTCGAGCACCAGCGAGGCGGACGGGTCGTGGCTCACGCCCAGCCTGGTCTTCCCGCCGTCGGCGTCGGAGCGGACCTGGTAGCGGCCCGCCGGCACGACGAGCTCGATGTCCCCGCTGGAGGTGTGCGCACGCGCGGAGGCGGGCGTCCCCAGGTCCAGCGTGATGTTTCCGGAGCCCGCCTCGGCGTCCACGCCCGCGCCGAGCCGGCGCCCGGTGATGTCGCCGGAGCCGGCCCGCAGGGTCACGGCCGCCGAGACGTCCTCCACCTCGATGTTGCCCGAGCCGGTCCGGACGGCCACCGTGTCCCCGGCATCGGTCACCCGGACGTCGCCCGAGCCGGTCTCGGCCCGGACGGGGCCGTCGGCGCCGCTCACCCGGATGTTGCCGGACCCGAGTTTCATCTCCACCGGACCGACCTTGCTCAGGTCGACGTCGCCGGAGCCGGTCTCGCCCGTCACGGTCACCCCCTCCGGGGCGATGACCTCGTAGGAGACGCTGCACCCGTTGCCGCAGTCCGTGTCCAGCACCAGCTCGGCGCCCTTGACCTCGTACGTCGCCTCGGGCTGACCGCCGTGGTAGCGCACCACCCGCTTGATCCGCACCTCGCCCGGTACGCCGATGGCGCGGACGGTGATGTCGCCGGCCCCCGGCAGCACCCGGACGGTGCTGATCCGGGCCGTCTCGGTGTTGTCGTAGTCGAGCCGGCGGGAGGCCAGGTTGTCGCACCCGGCGGAGACGATGAGGGTGGCGGCCACGACGGTCGTCGCGGCGGTCCGGTGGAGAGCCATGCCAGCACGCTACGAGGCGGGGTGAGCGCCGCGCATCGGGGTCGGCCGGCCCCGCCACCCCGAGCCGACCCTGATTTCGCACCCCGAGAGAGAATGGTCCGATGCCCGGTTACCGCCGACAGCTCTACCGCGACGACGCGGTGGTCCTGCGTGTGCAGAAGCTCGGCGAGTCCGACCGGATCATCACCCTGCTCACCCGCCGGCACGGCCGGCTGCGGGCCGTGGCCCGGGGGATCCGCCGCACCACCAGCAAGTTCGGCGCCCGGCTGGAGCCGTTCGGGCACGTCGACCTCCAGCTCGCCGGCGACCCGAAGGGCAACCAGGGCAGCTCGCTGCACACGGTCAGCCAGGTCGAGGGCATCGACCTCTACGGCAAGCGGTTCCTCGGTGACTACCCCCGCTACACGGCCGCCAGCGCGATCGCCGAGACCGCCGAGCGGCTCACCCCCGTCGAGCGGGAGCCCTCGCTGCGGCTGTTCCAGCTCACCCTGGGCGCGCTGCGGGCGCTCTCCGACGGCAGCCACGACACCACGCTGGTGCTCGACGCCTACCTGCTGCGCGGGATGGCCCTCGCGGGCTGGGCGCCGGCGTTGACCGCCTGCGCCGTCTGCGGCACGCCCGGGCGGCACCGGGCGTTCTCCGTGCCGGCCGGGGGCGCGGTCTGCCCGGACTGCCGGCCCCCCGGCGCGGCCCACCCCGCCCCGGCCACCATCGACCTGATGTCCGCGCTGACCACCGGCGACTGGCGGGTCGCCGACGCCACCGAGACCGGCGTACGCCGGGAGTGCAGCGGCCTCGTCGCGGCGCACCTGCAGTGGCACCTGGAACGCGCGCTACGCTCGCTGCCGCTGGTCGACCGGGGTGCCCCGACGGCCGGCCCGGTCCCGCCGCCGGGCGGTGGCGCGGCCGGCCGGGTCCCGCCGCCCCGTGGCCCCGGGTCCGGAGCGGACGGCGTGAGCAGGGAGAGAAGCGAGTGATCCGATCGATGAGGGCCGGCCGACGCGAGCCGGTGCCGCCGACGCCGCACCCGTCGGGCGCCCGGCCGCCGGCGCTGCCCGCCGAGGCGGTGCCGCGGCACGTCGCCGTGGTGATGGACGGCAACGGCCGGTGGGCCAAGGAGCGCGGGCTGCCCCGCACCAAGGGCCACGAGGCGGGGGAGTTCTCCCTCTTCGACACGATCGAGGGCGCCATCGAGCTGGGCATCCCCTACCTCTCGGCGTACGCCTTCTCCACGGAGAACTGGCGGCGCTCGCCCGACGAGGTCCGCTTCCTGATGGGCTTTAACCGGGACGTCATCCGCCGCCGCCGCGACCAACTGGTCGACCTGGGGGTGCGGGTGGTCTGGTCCGGGCGGGCCGGGCGGCTCTGGAAGAGCGTCATCTCCGAGCTGCAGACGGCGGAGGAGATGTCACGGGGCAACTCGACGCTGACCCTCCAGTTCTGCGTCAACTACGGCGGGCAGGCCGAGATCGCCGACGCCGCCGCCGCCATCGCCCGCGACGCGGCAGCGGGCCGGCTCGACCCGGCGAAGGTCACCGAGAAGACCGTGGCGAAGTACCTCTACCACCCGGAGGTCCCCGAGGTGGACCTGTTCCTGCGCCCCTCCGGGGAGCAGCGGATCTCCAACTACCTGCTCTGGCAGACCGCGTACGCCGAGCTGGTCTTCCTCGACACGCTGTGGCCGGATTTCGACCGCCGGCACCTCTGGTACGCCTGCGAGCTGTACGCCCAGCGGGACCGCCGCTTCGGCGGCGCGCTGCCCAATCCGGTCGCCCCGCCGCGCTGAGGCTTACCGCCCCGCCGCACGGGGTACCACCTCGGTCAGCAGCCACTGACGGAGGTGAACCCACATGATCCAGAAGCGTATCGCCCAGTGGGCGCTGATGGCGGTCGCGGTGCCGCTGGCGGCGGCCGGCGCGCGTCGACTCAGCCACACGCTGGAGGCCCGTCGCGGCCCGTCCGGGGTGAGCCGCCTGCTCACCAAGGGCGCCGACATGCTCCGCCCGCAGAAGGCGAAGCGCCGCCGCTTCTTCTGACGCCTCGCCGGTCAGCGTCGCCGCGCGCGACGCTGACCGCGCCCCACCCCGCCCTTCCGCTGTGACCTGACCGGCGAGCGTGCGCTCTCTGCCGCCACGTTTCGTCCGGCGACGTGCGGCGCCACCGCCGCGTTTCGCCCGGGGAGCGTGCGGCCCTGCCGCCGTGACCTGCCCGGCCTCGTGCGGCTCCACCGCCGCGCGCCCGGGGATCGTGCAGCCGTGCCGCCGTGACTCGCCCGGCCTCGTGCGGCCCTGCCGCGGTGACTCGTCCGGGCTTGTGCGGCTCTCTGCCGCCGTGATCTGCCGGGGGATCGTGCGGCCCTGCCGCCGGGAAGACCCGTGCCGGGGGACGCGGAGGCTGCGCCCTCGATCGTCGACGATCATGCGGTTGGGCCGCCCGCGGACGCTCCGCCCGGCGGCAGGTGTGATCGCCTGTTGGCCGGGTTCGCGGTTTCGGCGCGGGGGGCGGGGGCCCGGTGCCTAGGATCGGGGAGCGGGGCGGGCGCCCCGGGCCGCGTCGAGCCTCGGGGGTGGGGATGCGGGATCTCCGGTACAAAATGATCATGGCCTTGAATGCCGCCGACCTCGGCGACCCGATCTGCGAGCAGGCGGCCGAGATCTGCGCCGAGATCGCCGAGCAGCACTGTCAGGAGCTCGGCCACGCGCCACGGCTGCGCTCCGGCGAGATCGCCGAACTGGCCACGGGCGAGCCGGCGCTCACCTGGGCGCCCACCGCCACCGGGCAGCGAGCCTGGTGACGGCCCCCGCACCGGCCGTCGACGTCCGGCGGGCCACCGACCGCTTCGCCACCCGGATCTCCTGGCTCGACTCGAAGCACTCCTTCTCGTTCTCCCGGCACTACGACCCGGCCAACACCCACCACGGTCTGCTGCTGGTCAACAACGACGACGTGGTCCGGCCGGGTGCCGGCTTCGAGACCCATCCCCACCAGGACATGGAGATCGTCACCTGGGTACTGCGGGGGTCGCTGGTGCACCAGGACTCCACCGGCCACTCCGGGGTCATCTACCCGGGGCTGGCGCAGCGGATGAGCGCCGGAACCGGCATCCTGCACTCGGAGAAGAACGACTCCTGGCGGCTCGACGGCCGCGACCCGCACACCGACCCCGTGCACTTCCTGCAGATGTGGGTGCTCCCGGACGAACAGGGCGTCGACCCGGGCTACGAACAGCTCGAGATCGACGACCGGCTCCTGCGCGGTGCCCTGGTGCCGGTGGCCTCGGGGATGGATCGCCACGCCGGCGCCGCGGCGATCCGGATCCACAACCGCCTCGCCGCCCTGCACGCCGCCCACCTCGAACCCGGCGACGCGGTCGATCTTCCCGACGCGCCCTTCGTCCACCTGTACGTGCCGACCGGCGAGGTGACCCTGGAGGGCAGCGGCCCGCTCGGCACCGGCGACGCCGCCCGGCTCACCATGACGGGCGGGCGACGCGTCACCGCCACCGAGCCGGCCGAGATCCTGGTCTGGGAAATGCACGCCACCCTCGCCTGACCCGCACCCCTCCCGCCCTCCCCGCGCCCCTCCCGCGCCTCCCGCGCCCGCGATCTTGCACTTTCGGCCCCCGAAGAGCTGCATTTGCGATATTTGACCGGGCAGAAAGTGCAAGATCGCCGCGGCGGTGCGGCGGCGGGGCGGTGCGGCGGCGGGGCGGCGGGGTGGGGCAGGGGGCGGTGGGGTGGGGGGCGGTGGGCGGGGTCAGGGGTGGACTTCGGTGCGGTCGGCGGCCCAGAGGGTGTGGAAGGTGCCGTCGCGGTCCACGCGGCGGTAGGTGTGCGCGCCGAAGTTGTCCCGCAGCCCCTGGATCAGCGCCGCCGGAAGCCGCTCCGCGCGCAGCGCGTCGAAGTACGCCAGCGACGAGGCGAACGCCGGCGCCGGCACCCCGGCCCGGGCCGCGTCGGCGACGACCCGCCGCCAGCTCGGCACGCCGTCGTTGACGGTGTCGGCGAACCACGGCGCGACCAGCAGCGTCGGCAGTTCGGGCTGCTCGTCGTACGCCTGCCGGATGCGGTCGAGGAAGCGGGCCCGGATGATGCAGCCACCCCGCCAGATCGTGGCGGTGCCGCCCAGGTCGATGCCCCAGTCGTACTCCCGGGAGCCGGCCCGGATGTGGTCGAAGCCCTGCGCGTACGCGACGATCTTGGAGGCGAGCAGCGCGCGCCGCACGTCCTCGACGAACGTCTCCCGGTCGCCGACCTGCCACGTCCCGCCCGCGTCCGGGAACGCCCGGCGCGCCGCCGCGCGCTGGTCGGCGTGCCCGGACAGCGACCGGGCGAAGGTCGCCTCGGCGATGCCGGTGATGGGGATGCCGAGGTCGAGGGCGCTCTGCACCGTCCACCGGCCGGTGCCCTTCTGCTCGGCGCGGTCCAGCACGACGTCCACGAACGCCCGCCCGGTGGCCGCGTCGGTGTGCGCCAGCACGTCCGCGGTGATCTCGATGAGGAAGGACTCCAACTCGCCGGAGTTCCAGCCGCGGAAGATCTCCGCGATCTCCGCCGGCTCCGCCGACAGCCCGGCCCGCAGCAGGTCGTACGCCTCGGCGATGAGCTGCATGTCGGCGTACTCGATGCCGTTGTGCACCATCTTGACGAAGTGTCCTGCCCCGTCCGGCCCGATGTGCCGGCAGCACGGCACCCCGTCCACCTGGGCGGCGATCTTCTCGAAGATCGGGCCGAGCTTGCGGTAGGACTCCGCGGAACCGCCCGGCATGATGCTCGGGCCGCGCAGCGCGCCCTCCTCGCCCCCGGAGACGCCGGTGCCGACGAAGTGCAGCCCGTGGCTCCGCAGCGCCTCCTCCCGGCGGCGGGTGTCGGCGAAGTGCGCGTTGCCGCAGTCGACGACGATGTCGCCGGGATCGAGCAGCGGGACCAGTTCGTCGATCACGGCGTCGGTGGGGCCGCCCGCCTTGACCATCACGATGACCGCCCGGGGCCGCTCCAGCGCGGCGACGAAGTCGGCCATCGACTCGGCCGGCAGGAACCGCCCCTCGCCGCCGTGCTCGTCGACGAGGCTGCGGGTGCGCTCCGGTGAGCGGTTGTGCACGGCCACCGTGAAGCCGTTGCGGGCCAGGTTGCGGGCCAGGTTGCGGCCCATCACCGCCAGCCCGGTCACGCCGATCTGCGCCGTCGCCCGCTCGGCCATCCGTCCGCCGCCCTCCCGTCGCCGGCTGCCGCTCGCCGGTGAGCGGCGTGCCGGGCCCTCACGACACCTGCCGCTGCGACCGTATCGCGGCGTGCGACGGGTGCGAGGCCGTGTTCGACACCCCGTCGCCGCCGCGACCCGGTGGTCCCGGTGGTCCCAGCCCAGACAACCGGGGGAGGCGAGTCCCGCCCTCGGCCGTCGTTCCGGGTCGTCGGCGTCGTCGAGGTGCGCCGACGGTGCCGTGCCGGTAATTCGGGTGCGCCCGGCGACGCCGGGCGGTTAGCGTGTGGGCATGCGCAACTGACGCCCCACCTCCGAGCCGGCCCGCCGTTTCCACGGCGCGGTCCGCGTGCTCCCGGGCGTCCGCATTCCCACCAGCCGCCGAGTTCGGCGGTGTCCTTCCTCAGGTCGCCCCCGGGGAGCAGTCCCTTTTCCGCTCGACCGTCGCAGCCCGACGGTCGCCCGACGACGTGGGCACCCGCACACCGGACGCAGCGCCGGGGCCCGGGACGGCCCACAGACCGAGGAGGCACCGGATGCCCGCCAGGCGTAACCCGAAGAAGTCCCGTACCACCCAGCCCGTGCCGTCCGTCGCGGACCTGACGCCGGTCAACCTCGACGAGGTGGCGGTCGCGCCGGTCGTGCCGGCGCTGCCGGTCGCCCGGCCGGCGGCGCCGAAGGCCGGCCCGCCGGTCTCCGGCGCCGTCCGCGCCGGCGGATCGCGCGGCCAGCGGGCCGGCCAGGCCCGCCGCTACGCCTTCCGGCGCAGCTGACCGGGCCCGCCGGGTGGGGTCGCCGCGGCGATCCCACCCGGCCCGAAAGGCCTGGTGCACCCGAAAGGCCAGCCGGACCCCTGAGGGGCCGTACCGGTTCCGGAGGCCCGGGGGTACGGGTTCCGGGGGGCCGGTGGACCGGGAGGCCCGTGCCGGCTCCGGGAGGCCCGTGCCGGCTCCGGGAGGCTCGGCGGTTCCGAATGGCCCTGTGGCCCGGCCGACCCGGCAAGAACCGGCGGACCCGGGGCCGTAAGGCGCGGTCGCGGACCCGGAGAGGTGGCGATCGCGCCGCCGCCGGCGCGACTCAGGCTCAGCCGATCAGCGGGCGGAAGGTGCCGAGGAGCACGCTGACCGTCAGCGCCGCCCCGGCGAGCGCCGCGGCCCCGGCGATCAGCAGCGCGTCGGCGGCGGCGAAGCGCTGCCGCCGGGCGACCGTGCGCGGGGTGCCGGCGTCGAAGCCCCGGGCGTCCATCGCCACGGCCAGCCTGGTGCCCCGGCGGATCGCGCCGACCAGCAGCGCGAACGCGGTCGAGGCGAACAGCCGCAGCTTCGCCAGCGGGCTGCGTCCCGCCTCCACCCCCCGGGCGCGGCGGGCCATGGAGATCATCTGCCACTCCTGGCCGAGCAGCGGCACCAGCCGGAACGCCGCCAGCGCGCCGATGGCGAAGCGGGCGGGCGCCCTCGCGTTCTGGACCAGGGCGTCGGCCAGGTCGGTCGGGTCGGTGGTGGCGAACACGATCACGCCGGGCAGCGCCACGGCGAACATGCGCAGCACCAAGCCGAGCGCGGTGAGCAGCACCCCGGAGGTGACCACCGCCGGGCCGGCCTCGACCAGCACCCGGCCGGAGCGTTCGGCCGCGAAGAGCACCAGCGTCACCACGATGCCGACCGCGCCGACGAGCAGCGGCGCCGCCCGCCGGGCCAGCACCCGGAAGCGGACCCCGAACAGCGGCAGCACGGCCAGTTCGACGGCGATCGCGATCGCCGGGGCCACCGGGTCCAGGGTGGCGATCAGGATGAACGAGAACACCAGCGCCGCGGCGAGCTTCGCCACCGGGTTGCGCCGGGCCAGTGGCGCGCCCGGGGTGGCGACCGGCTCCAGACTGATCACGACGCCTCCCGACGAGCGGGCCGGCCGGGGCTGGTCGGCGGGCTGGTCACGGGCGGTCCAGGGTCAGGCGCCGGTCCGCCAGGGCGGCGACGAACTCCGCGTCGTGGGTGACGGCGACGAGGCCGTGCCCGGCGTCGCGCAGCTCGGCGAAGAGGTCCACCAGCTCCAGCCAGGTCCGCCGGTCCTGGCCGAAGGTCGGTTCGTCGCAGACGAGCAGGCGGGGCGCGGTGGCCAGGGCCGTCGCCACGCTCAGCCGCCGCGCCTCGCCGCCCGAGAGGGTGTACGGGTTGGCCCCGGCGAGTTTCGTCAACCGCAGTCGGGACAGCAGCTCGTCCACGGTGGAGCGCACCGCCGCCTCGGGCTGGCCGGTGCGGCGGGGACCGAGCGCCAGCTCGTCGAAGACGGTGTTGGTGACGAACTGGTGCTCCGGGTCCTGGAAGACCGAGCCGACCCGGCGGGCCAGTGCCGGGGCGCGCCAGCGGTGCGGGGGAGTGCGGGCGTCGGCGCCGGCCAGTGTCGCCGTGGCCGCGACCCGTCCGGTGCCCGGCTTCAGCAGCCCGCCGAGCAGCAGCGCGAGGGTGGACTTCCCGGCCCCGTTCGGGCCCAGCACGGCGAGCGCCTCGCCGGCGCGTACGGTCAGGTCGACGGCGGCCAGCCGGGGCGGCAGGCCGAGCCGGTCGGCGGTGAGCAGCACGTCGCCGGCCGGGGCGGTCGCGTGCCGGGGCGGCACGGGCCGGCCGGGCACCCAGACGCCCTCGGCGGCGAGCGCGTCGCCGTGCGTGCCGAAGACCGCCTCGGGCGGGCCGTCGGTGCGGACGCCGCCGCCGGGTTCGAGCACGACGACCCGGTCGACCAGGGGCAGCGCCTCGGCGACCCGGTGCTCGACCAGGATCAGCGTGGTGTCGGCGTCCAGCGCGCCGGCCACCGCCGCCCGGATCAGCGCGGCGCCGGTCGGGTCCAGGTTGGCGGTCGGCTCGTCGAGCAGCAGCAGCCCCGGTCGCAGGGCCAGCACGCCGGCCAGGGCGAGCCGCTGCTGCTCGCCGCCGGAGAGGGCGGCGGTGGGCCGGTCCCGGTGGTAGGGGAAGCCGACCCGGGCCAGCGCCTCGTCGACGCGCGGCCAGATCTCCTCGGCCGGCACGCCGCGGTTCTCCAGCCCGAACGCCACGTCGTCGCCGCTGCGGGCCATCACGAGCTGGGTCTCCGGGTCCTGGAAGACGATGCCCACCCGCTCCCGGCCCTTGCGGGGGTCGAGCCCGTCGATCTCGACGGTGCCCTCCTGCTCGCCCGAGTCCTCGGGCAGCAGCCCGGCCAGCGCGGCGAGCAGGGTGCTCTTGCCGGCGCCGGAGGGTCCGAGCAGCAGCACCCGCTCCCCGACCTCGACGCGCAGGTCGACCCCGCGTACCGCCCAGGCCCGGCGCCCGGCGTGCCGCCACCCGAACCCCCGCAGCGTCACCGCCGCCACGCCGTCCCCCTTCCCGCCCGCCCGCAGGCGTCGACCATGACGTTGCCGTCCCGCGACGCGGCGTGTCGTGGCGACATCATGATCAACGCGGGCGGTGTGGTCAGATCAGGGCGCGGTCGCGGCCGGCGGGGAAGCGGTCCAGGGCGCCCGTACCCGCCAGGGCGCGGGTCAGGGCCCAGCCGCCGGCGCCCGCGACGATCGCCGCGCTGACGACGGTGAGCAGGGCGTACGGCAGGCGGTAGCTGCCGAGCGCGTAGTCGACGTTCCAGACGAAGAAGTCGAACAGCGCCGCGCCCAGGCCGGTCAGCGCGCCGGCGAGCAACGCCGTGGGCAGCCGGAACGAGCGGTACCGGAACGCGGCGAACGCCAACTCGGCGCCCAGTCCCTGGATCAGGCCCTGGACGATGGTGATGCCGCCCCACTCCGCGCCGAGCAGCGCGGAGACCGTGGCGGCCACCGCCTCGCAGAAGAGCGCCGCCCCGGGCTTGCGGATCACCAGGCCGCCGAGCACGGCGGGGACCAGCCACACGCCGTACATGATCGCCTGGCCGGCCGGGAAGAAGGCGAACGCGGGGTCGACGGCCCGCCACAGCAGGCCCCACGCCCAGAAGATGACGCCGAACGCCACCGCGATCACCGCGGCGACGACGACGTCGAGTGTGCGCCACCGGGTGGTGGTGTCGTCTCTCATGATTGCTCCCAGTCCTGAACGCGAACCAGGAGAAGACGCACGCCGCGCCCGGAGGTGCCGGACGTCGACGCGGCTGGAGGTCGACCGAACTCCCTGCGCTGGCATTACCCAGATCAGGTTCGAGGGTCTGCGGGCGTGCCCGCACTCTCAGCGCTGTGCGCTCCCCTGTCGGATGTGAAGTTGTCGCGCCGACGCTAACACCTTCGAAGATCATCGGGCAAAGTGATCTTTCCGCAGGTCATCAGCGCGATCTGTCGACCCCGTCGATTCCGGCCGGTAGTCTCGGGCGGCACTGGCGGGCCGGCAGAGGGACGCGTACGTGACATCCGAGCTCGACCGTGGTGCCCCGCAGGGCGGGACGGCCGGTGTGGCAGCGCCGGACGTACCCCCGGAGGAGCCGCCGGACGGCGACGGCGGACCCTGGCGGATCGGGTCGGTCGAGGTGCTCGCCGGCCTGCTGGTCCTGCTCGTCGCCTTCCGGGACCCGCTCGCCCGCGCCCTCTCCACGCCCCGGCTGCAGACCTGGACCACCGTCTTCGTCTCGGTGCTGGTGCAGGCGGTGCCGTTCCTGGTCTTCGGTGTGGTCCTCTCCGCGGTGATCGCGGTCTTCGTGCCCCGGTCGTTCTGGGCCCGGGCGCTGCCGCGTCACCCCGCGCTGGCGGTGCCGGTGGCGAGCGCGGCCGGCGTGGTGCTGCCCGGCTGCGAATGCGGCTCCGTGCCGATCGCCGGGTCGCTGATCCGGCGCGGGGTCACCCCGGCCGCCGCGCTGGCCTTCCTGCTCGCCGCCCCGGCGATCAACCCGATCGTGCTCACCGCCACTGCGGTCGCCTTCCCCGGCGACCCGGAGATGGTGCTCGGCCGCGCCGTGGCGAGCCTCGTCGTCGCGATGGTCATGGGCTGGCTCTGGCTGCGGCTCGGCCGGGCCGAGTGGATCCGGCTGCCGCGCCGGCCCGAGCTGGACGACGCCTCGCGGGGACGGGCGTTCTGGGCGGCGGTCCGGCACGACGTCACGCACGCGGGCGGCTTCCTGGTGATCGGCGCGGCGGCCGCCGCCACCATCAACGTCGTCGTGCCCGAGCGCTGGTTGCAGACCCTCGCCGACGACCCGGTCCTCTCGGTGCTCGCCCTGGCCGGGCTCGCGGTGCTGCTCTCCCTCTGCTCCGAGGCCGACGCCTTCGTCGCCGCCTCCCTGTCGCAGTTCTCGCTGACCTCCCGACTGGTCTTCCTGGTGGTGGGGCCGATGGTCGACCTCAAGCTGATCGCGATGCAGGCCGGCGTCTTCGGCCGGCGGTTCGCGCTGCGGTTCGCCCCGGCCACCCTCGCCGTGGCCGTGACGGTCGCCGCCGCGACCGGGGCGGTGCTGCTGTGAACCGGCAGGCGCAGGCCGTCGTCCTGCTGCTGCTCGGGGGCGCGGTGGTCCGGGCCGGCCTCACCGACCTGCACCTGCGCTACGTGAAGGCGGGGCTGCGTCCCTTCCTGGTCGCCGCGGGCCTGCTGCTGGTGGTCGCCGCGGTGATGACCCTCTGGTACGAGCTGCGCCCGCTCCTGCGGCGCACCGGCGCGCCCATGCCCGCCCACCCCGACCGGAGCGCCGACCGCGACGGTGCCGACGCCGGCGGTGACGACGACGGGCGCGACGCCGGCCGTGCCGGGCGCGACGCCGGCCCGGACGGCGGGCACGACGGGCACGGCCACCACGAGCCGCGCGTCGGCTGGTTGCTGATCCTGCCGGTGCTGGGACTGCTCCTGGTCGCCCCGCCCGCCCTCGGCTCGTACGCGGCCGGGCAGGCCGGCACCGCGCTGTCCGACCGGCAGCAGCCCTCCGACTACCCGCCCCTGCCCGACGGCGACCCGGCGCGGGTGACCGTGCTCGACTACGCCTCCCGGGCGCTGTTCGACCGGGGCGCCTCGATCGGGCAGCGCCGGGTCCGGCTGACCGGCTTCGTGACCACCGGCCCCGACGGCCGGCCACTGCTGGCCCGCATCGTGCTCTCCTGCTGCGCCGCCGACGGGCGGCCGGTCAAGCTGGGCCTGACCGGCGCCGCGCCCGAGGGGCTCGCCGACGACACCTGGATCGAGGTGACGGGCCGCTACAGCGACCGGATCGCCCGCGACCCGGTCAACGACGCCGAGATCCCGTACCTCGACGTGGAGTCCTGGCGGCAGGTGCCCGTGCCCCGACGTCAGTACGAGTGACGCGCGCCCGCCCTGGGTAGGCTGGCGATCATGCGGATCGACGCCCGGGGGTTCACGTTCGACGTACGCGTCGGCGGTCCGGCCGGTGGCGCGCCCGTCCTGCTGCTGCACGGCTTCCCCCAGCACGGCGGCGAGTGGGACGACGTGGTCCCGCACCTGCACGCCGCCGGCCTGCGCACGTACGCGCTCGACCAGCGCGGCTACTCACCGGGCGCGCGGCCCGAGGCGGTCGAGGCGTACCGGATGCCGGAGCTGGTGGCCGACGCGGTGGCCGTGCTGGACGCCCTCGGCGTCGACGCGGCGCACCTGGTGGGGCACGACTGGGGCGCGATGGTGGCCTGGGACCTGGCCGCCCGCCACCCGGAGCGGGTCCGCACCCTGACCGCGGTCTCCGTGCCGCACCCCGCCGCGATGGCGCACGCGCTGGCCGAGGACCCGGGGCAGAAGGCCCGCTCGGCGTACATCGCGCTGTTCCGCAAGCCGGGCAAGGCGGAGAAGGCCCTGCTGGCGCTGGGCGCGACGGGGCTGCGCCGGATGCTGCACGGGGTGGGCGGCGACGAGCGGGTGGCGACGTACGCCGACCCGATGCGCCGGCCCGGCGCGCTCACGGCCGCGCTGAACTGGTACCGGGCGATGTCCCGCCGGGACATGGCGGCCACCGGGCCGGTGCGGGTGCCGACCACCTTCGTGTGGAGCGACCGCGACATCGCGATCGGCCGGACGGCCGCCGAGGCGTGCGCCGGGCAGGTGAGCGCCGACTACCGTTTCGTCGAGCTGACCGGGGTGAGCCACTGGATCCCCGACGAGGCGCCCGCGCCGCTGGCCGAGGCGATCCTGGACCGGGCGCTCGGCCCGGCCTGACCGGGCGCGGCGGCCCCGCCCGGCCGGGGGTGAGCGGGCGGCGGACGGCCGGTGCCGGGCAGCGGCCACGACCGGTGGCCGACAGCCGGCGGCGGAGGCGCGGCCGGCGGTCGGCAGCCGGACACGGAAGTACGGCCGGTGGCCGGCAGCCGGCGGAGGCACGGCCGGTGGCCGGGCAGCCGGTGAGGGAGGGACGAGATGGACGGAGAAGACATGACGGTGAGCGCCGAGGACTACCTGACCGTGGTGACGGACACGATGCGGCGGGTGGCCACCAGCCAGCGCGAGGCGGTGGGGCGGGCCGCCGACCTGATCGCCGACGCCGTGCGCGCCGACGGGGTCGTGCACGCGTTCGGTACCGGCCACTCCGAGGCCCTGGCCATGGAGATCGCGGGCCGGGCCGGCGGGCTGGTGCCGACCAACCGGATCGCCCTGCGGGACCTGGTGCTGGTCGGCGGCGCGCCGTCCGACGTGCTCGGGCCGCTGCTGGAGCGCGACCCGTCGGTGGCGCACCGCCTCTACGAGCTGGCCCCGGTGGGCCCCCGGGACGTGTTCGTGCTCGCGTCCAACTCCGGCGTCAACGGCGCGATGGTGGAGTTCGCGTCCCTGGTCAAGGAGAAGGGCCACGGGCTGGTCGCGATCACCTCGGCGCAGCACTCCGGGCAGATGACGTCCCGCCACCCGTCGGGGCGCAAGCTCGCCGACTTCGCCGACGTGGTGCTCGACAACGGCGCCCCGTACGGCGACGCGACGCTGCCGTTGCCCGGCGGCGGCGCGGTCGGCGCGGTCTCCTCCATCACGGCGGCGCTGCTGGCGCAGCAGATCACGGTCGAGGTGGTGGCCCGGCTGCTGGCGGCGGGGGAGCGGCCTCCGGTCTACCTGTCGGCAAACATCGCCGGCGGCGACGAGCACAACAACGCCCTGGAGGCCCGGTACGCCGGCCGGATCCGGCGCGGCTCCTGATCCGGCGGGCCGCCCCCTGCGCCGACCGTCCACGGGCGACGTGAGCCGGTTTCGCGGCGGCGCCGGTGGGGCATCAGCGTTGCTGCCGACGGGCCGCCCCGTCGGCAGTACCGTCTGACCGGAGGTAGCCCGTGTCCAAGGAAACCGAGCGGCAACGCTGGCAGCGCAACTTCGCCGACCTGTTGCAGGAGCTGCGGGTCGCCCAGACGGGTGTGCAGATCCTGTTCGCGTTCCTGCTCACCCTGCCGTTCAGCAACGGCTTCACGCGTACGAGCGGTTTCCAGAAGGACGTCTACATCGTCGCGCTGCTGTCCGCCGCCGCGGCCACCGCGATGATCATTTCGCCGGTGGCGTTCCACCGGGCCCTGTTCCGCCAGGGGCGCAAGCCGGAGCTGGTCCGGTTCGCCCACCGCATGGCCAGCGGCGGCCTCGCGTTCATGCTGATCTCGATGGTCAGCGCGGTGCTGCTGATCACCGACTTCGTGCTTGACCGGGCCGTCGCCCTGGTGCTCAGCGGCGTCACCGGGCTCTGGTTCCTCACCTTCTGGGTGTTGCTGCCGTTCGCCCGGCGCAACTGGGGCGAGGACGACCTGGACGACGAGGACGACGATCCGCGCACCCTCGTCGGCGACTGACGGAACGCCGCGCGGTCGGCGACCGGGCCCCCTCGTCCGTCGACGCGACCCGATATGTACTGAGCGCTACCCCTGGGTAACACCCAGGGGTAGCGTGCTGTTTGTCGAGCACGTCGACGCAGCCGGACCGAGGTTCGAGGGGGCAGCCGTGACCACGACGCAGAACAGCCGACCCACGCCGGACGGTTCCGGCGCCGACCAGCCCGAACCCACCGCCGGCGCGCAGCCCGCGCCCACCGCCGGCGCGGAGCCCGCCTCGACCGCCGCCGGCGCGGAGCCCGCCTCGACCGCCGCCGGCGCGGAGCCCGCCTCGGCCGCCGGCCGTCCCGAGCCGACCGCCGTCGGAGACGTGGCTCCGGCCGTCGGCGAGGGGGCGTCGACGGCCGGGACGGCCGGGCCGCTGCCGACCGAGGCGGGGCAGGTTTCCGAGAAGGAGGCCCGCCAGGTCGCCGAGGCGGCCCGGGAGTCCTCCTGGGACCGGCCCAGCTTCGGCAAGGAGCTCTTCCTCGGCCGCTTCCGGCTCGACCTGATCAACCCCTGGCCGCGCTCCGACGCGGCGGACGTCGCCCGGGCCGACGACTTCCTCGGCCGGTTCCGCGAGTTCCTCACCGCCGAGGTGGACGGCGCGGCGATCGAGCGGGACGCGTCCATCCCGGACGAGGTCTTCCACGGCCTGGCCCGGCTCGGCGCGTTCGGCATGAAGATCGACCGGGCGTACGGCGGGCTCGGGCTGAGCAACCTGCACTACTGCCGGGCCCTCATGCTGGCCGGCTCCGTCAGCCCGGCGATCGGCGCGCTGCTGTCGGCCCACCAGTCCATCGGGGTGCCGCAGCCGCTGAAGATGTTCGGCACCGCCGAGCAGAAGCGGCGCTTCCTGCCCCGGCTCGCCGCGGGCGAGGTGTCGGCGTTCCTGCTCACCGAGCCGGACGTCGGCTCCGACCCGGCCCGGCTGGCCACCACCGCCGAGCCGACGCCCGACGGCACCGGCTACCGGCTCAACGGGGTCAAGCTCTGGGCCACCAACGGCACGGTCGCCACCCTGCTCGTGGTGATGGCCCGGGTCCCCGCCACCGAGGGTCGGCGCGGCGGGATCACCGCCTTCGTCGTCGAGGGCGACAGCGAGGGCATCACGGTCGAACGGCGCAACGCCTTCGTCGGCCTGCGCGGACTGGAGAACAGCCTGACCCGTTTCCACGACGTCTTCGTGCCGAACGAGAACGTCGTCGGCGGCGAGGGCAAGGGCCTGAAGATCGCGCTGACCACCCTCAACACCGGGCGGCTGTCGCTGCCGGCCATGTGCGTGGGCGCGGGGAAGTGGGCGTTGAACGTGGCCCGGGAGTGGGCCGCCGACCGGGTGCAGTGGGGCCGGCCCGTCGGGGAGCACGAGGCGGTGGCCCAGAAGCTCGCCTTCATCGCCGCCACCACGTACGGCATGGAGACCATGCTCGACCTCTGCTGCCTGCTGGCCGACGACGACCGCAACGACATCCGGATCGAGGCGGCGCTGGTCAAGCTCTACGCCAGCGAGATGGCCTGGAAGATCGCCGACGAGCTGGTCCAGATCCGGGGCGGTCGCGGCTACGAGACGGCCGACTCGCTGGCGGCGCGGGGGGAGCGCCCGGCCGCCGTCGAGCAGTTGCTGCGCGACCTGCGGATCAACCGGATCTTCGAGGGCTCGACGGAGATCATGCACCTGCTGATCGCCCGGGAGGCGGTCGACGCGCACCTCTCCGTCGCCGGCGACATCATCGACCCGGACGCCGGGCTGGGCCGCAAGGCGCGCGCCGGCGCGCGGGCCGGCGCCTTCTACGCGAGGTGGCTGCCCACCCTGGCCGTCGGCCGGGGCCAACGCCCCTCGGCGTACGGCGAGTTCGGCCCGCTCGCCGGCCACCTGCGGCAGGTCGAGCGCGCCTCGCGCAAGCTGGCCCGCTCGACGTTCTACGCGATGTCGCGCTGGCAGGGAAGGATGGAGCGCAAGCAGGCGTTCCTCGGCCGGGTGGTGGACATCGGCGCGGAGCTGTTCGCGATGTCCGCCGTCTGCGTGCGCGCCCACGCCGAGCGGGACACCCGGCCGGAGAACGTCGAGCTGGCCGACCTGTTCTGCCGGCAGGCCCGGGTGCGGGTCGACGCGCTCTTCGGCGCCCTGTGGGACAACACCGACTCGGTCGACGTGGCCGCCGCGAAGCGGATCCTGGCGGGGCGCTACGCCGGCCTGGAGGACGGCGTGATCACCCCGGCCGACGAGCTGCCCTGGGTGGCCCGCTGGTCGCCGGGCCCGTCCACCGCCGACGACGTGCGCCGCCGGGTGTGACGCGAAGGGCGCCCAGGCGCAACACCCGACGACCCTAGCGGCCGCCGCGCAGGCCGAGTTGGCGCAGCTCCAGCGCGGCCAGCGCGTCGACCGTGGCGTCGTCGCCGCGCCGCCACGCCTCGGCCACGTCGGGCGCGATCCGGGTCAGCCGTCCCAGCGGCTGGGTGGCCAGCGCCCGCAGGGCGAGCAGGTCCCGGCCGGCGGGCGCGCCCGCCAGCCGGGCGGCGGCGGAGGCCCGGCGCACCCAGCGCACCCGCAGCGGCAGCCAGCCGAAGAGGACGAGGCCGAGCGGGAAGACCAGCACGGCGACGGCCAGCGCGAGGGCGAGCTGGTCGACCAGCTCCTGCTGGTCCCGGCCGGCCTCGGCCAGCGACCGGGCGGCGCCGGCGGCCCGCTGGAACGGCGCGGTCAGCTCGTCGCCGACCAGCGGCACCCGGCCGACCTTGCCGCCCGCCTCGGCCAGGTTGTCGGCCAGGCCGCCACCGGCCCCCTCCAGCTTCTGCCCGGGTACGGCGAGCTTCTGGACGAGGTCGTGCAGCCACAGCGCGCCGCGCACCGCGGCGTACACCCAGGCGACGACGAGCAGGTCGGTGATCAGCTGTCGGACGGCGGTGGGGAAGCGATCAGCGTAGATCTTCACGCCGGACAGCGTGCCACGCCTTGCCGTCCTTGGCACCGGTCGCGCGGGGCGGGCCGGCGCCGGGCACGGTCAGCCGGCGCAGGCCGGGCAGGTGCCGAAGATCTCCAGGGTGTGGCTGACGTCGGCGTAGCCGTGCTGCGCGGCCACCCGCTCCGCCCAGTTCTCCACCGCGGGCCCGGCCACCTCCACCGTGCGGCCGCAGCCCCGGCAGACCAGGTGGTGGTGGTGCCCCTCGCTGCACCGGCGGTAGAGGTGCTCGCCGCCCGGCGGGCGCATCACGTCGATCTCGCCCGCGTCGGCCAGGCCCTGGAGGGTGCGGTAGACGGTGGTCAGGCCGACGCGCTCGCCGCGTTCGCGCAGCATCGCGTGCAGTTCCTGCGCGCTGTGGAAGCCCTCCACCTCGGCCAGCAGCGCGCTGACGGCCGAGCGCTGCCGGGTGTTGCGGACCGCGGAACTCGTCATGACCCCTCCCCGGCGTGGCTGACCGCGTCGGCCACGATGTGCGCGACGTGCTCGTCGACCAGGGCGTACGCGATCTCCCGCCCCCGCCGCGAGCCGCGCACCACGCCGGCGCCCCGCAGCACCCGCAGGTGCTGGGAGACCAGCGGCTGCGCGGCGCCGAGCTTGTCGACCAGCTCGTGCACGCAGCGTTCGCCCTCGGCCAGCTCGCTGACGATGGCCAGCCGGATCGGCGCCGACAGGGCACGCAGCAGCTCGCTGGCTCCCTCGAAGGCGTCGTAGCCTGATCCACCGGTCACCCCGTAACGGTAACCAATCCCATCGGCACGCCGCTGAGCAGGATCAGTGGAGCACGACCTCGTGCGGCTCGGGGGCCGGGGCGGCGGCGGGCACGCGCCGCCGCCGCACCGCCCGCCAGCCCGCGCCGAGCATCGCGACGACCGCGAACGAGGCGATCGCCATCAGCACCACCGACGCGCCGGGGGCGGTGTCGGCGTTGGCGGCGACCCAGACCCCGGAACCGGCCGCGAAGAGGCCGAGCGTCATGGCCGCCGCCATCGTGCTGCGGAACCCGCGCGTGACCTGCTGCGCCGTGGCCACCGGCACCACCATCAGCGCGCTGATCAGCAGCACGCCGACCGCCCGCATGGCGATCGTCACGGTGACCGCGGTCGCCACCGCGAGCAGCAGGTTGAGCGTGCGCACCGGCAGCCCGGAGACCCGCGCGTACTCCTCGTCGTGGCAGACCGCGAAGAGCGCGGGACGCAGCCCCAGCATGGTGACCAGGATCGCGCCGCCGAGCACCGCGATGGTGACCAGGTCGCCCGTGGGGATGGTGCTCAGCGATCCGAAGAGGTAGGAGTTGAGGCTGGAGCTGGTGCTGTCGGAGAGCCCTACCAGCATCACGCCGCCGGCTATGCCGCCGTAGAAGAGCAGCGCCAGCGCCAGGTCGCCGGAGGTGCGCCCGCGCGAGCGGACCACCTCGATGGTGATCGCGCCGACGGTCGCCACGACCACCGCGACCAGCACGGGGGACCGGTTGAGCAGCAGGCCCGCGCCGACGCCGGTGAGCGCCACGTGCCCAACCCCGTCGCCGATCAGCGCGAGCCGCCGCTGCACCAGATAGATGCCGAGCGCCGGGGCGGCCAAGCCGATGATCAGCGCGCCGACCAGGGCGCGCTGCATGTAGGGGTACTGGAAGAGTTCCATCTCAGTTGCTCCACAGCCCGGCGGGCTCGTCGGGACCGTGCGGGTGCACGTGGTCGTGGTCGGGCTCCGCGTGGTGGCCGGCGGGCTCCGGCACCGCGCCGTCGTGACAGATCCCACCCTCGTGTACGACGACCGCCCGGCTGATCAGCGGCCGCAGCGGCCCGAGTTCGTGGGCGACCAGCAGCACCGTGCCGCCGCCGGCGACGAAGTCGTGCAGCGCCCCGGCGAACGCCTCCTGGCTGGCCGCGTCCACGCCGGCGGTCGGCTCGTCGAGGACGAGCAGTTCCGGCTGGCCGGCCAGCGCCCTGGCGATCAGGGTGCGCTGCTGCTGCCCCCCGGAGAGGGTGGCGACCGGGTCGCGGGCCCGGTCGGCGAGCCCGACGGACTCCAGCGCCGCGTCGACGGCGGCCCGGTCGGCCCGCCCCGGCGGGCGCAGGACGCCCCGGCGCGCCAGCCGGCCGGAGGCCACCACCTCGCGGACCGTGGCCGGTACGCCGCCGCCGGCGCCGAGGCGCTGCGGGACGTACCCGATCCGGTGCCACTGGCGGAAGCGGCGCAGCGGGCGGTCGAAGAGGGTGACCGACCCGGAGCTCAGCGGCACCAGCCCGAGCACGGCGCGGATCAGCGTCGACTTGCCGGAGCCGTTGGCGCCGAGCACCGCGACCACCTCGCCGGCGGTCACGGTCAGGGACACGTCCCGCAGCACGGGGCGGCCGTCGTAGCCGACCACCCCGTGCGCGACGGTGATGACTGGGGTCGTCACGAGCAGCTCAACGCCGTCCGCAGGGTCTGCAGGTTGGTACGCATCACCGAAAGGTAGTCGCCCCCGTCGGTCGACAGCCCTTCGAGCGGGTCCAGCACCGCGGTCTTCGCGCCGACCTGCTCGGCGATGGTCTGGGCCACCTTCGGGCTGACCAGCGTCTCGAAGAAGATCGTGGTCGCCTTGTGCTTCCGCGCCTCCTCGATCACCTCGGCGAGGCGCTGCGGGGACGGCTCGTTCTCCGGGCTGAGCCCGGTGATGCCGATCTGTTCGAGCTGGTAGCGCTCGGTGAGGTAGCCGAAGGCGGTGTGGCTGACCACGATCTCCCGCCGCTGGCACGTCCTGAGCCCGGTGGTGAACTCGGCGTCCAGCTTCGCCAGCTCGGCGCGCAGCGTCGCGGCCCGGGCGGTGTAGTCGGCGGCCCGGTCCGGGTCGGCGCGGCCCAGCCGCTCGGCGAGCTTGTCGCCCACGGTGGCCAGGCGGGTCGGGTCGAGCCAGAGGTGCGGGTCCTT
Organism: Micromonospora sp. NPDC004336; assembly: GCF_053602615.1. Classification (NCBI taxonomy): domain Bacteria; kingdom Bacillati; phylum Actinomycetota; class Actinomycetes; order Micromonosporales; family Micromonosporaceae; genus Micromonospora; species Micromonospora sp. NPDC004336. The sequence continues at coordinate 1,293 of NZ_JBSGDY010000088.1, read as the reverse complement.
GCCGCCGCCCTCCTCCTCGGCGTGGGGCTCCTCGGCCGCGCCCGCCTCGCCCTCGTGGTCGTGGTCGTGCCCGCCGGCCGCGGCGTCGCGCAGCGGCTGCACGGTCGCCACGTCGAACGCGCGGTCCCCGGCGTTCTGCTCGACGGCCTCGTCGACGTTCGGCTGGAAGCCCTTCAGGTAGACGATCAGCTCCGCCTCGCTGACCTGGCCGACCTGCCCCGGGTTGAGCTCCAGGTCGTGCGGCTCGGCGCCGGGCTTGGCCAGGTTGGTGACCTTCACCGCGTCACCGCCGATCCGCTCGGCGACGAACTGGAGCGGGTAGAAGGCGGCCACCACGTCGACCCGTTGCGGGTCGGTGCCGGTCGCGCCGTCGTCGGAGCAGGCCGCGACGCCGCCGAGGGCGAGCAGGGCGGTGGTGGCGGCGGCCAGGGCGCGCGGGGCGGAGCGGAGGTTCATGACATGAACCTTCCGTGACAACGACAATGATTGTCAAAAACGCATGCTTGCATGTCAGAGCAGCTTCACCAGGCCCGCGGTCACCAGCAGGGTGAGCGCCACCAGCCGGATCGCCCGGGTCGGCGCGGTCTGCACCGACCAGGTGGTCACCAGCAGCCCGGCGACGGCCGCGGCGAGCAGCAGGGTGAGCAGGCCGCCGACCACCCCGGGGGTGAAGAACGCGACCAGCACCAGCACCAGGGTGACCAGGAACACCGTCGTCGGGTTCGCCCGGGCCAACCGGGCCGGCAACCGGCTCTGCGTACGCTGCATCCCACAGACTCTACGAGGAGGAACCCGGTGCTGGTGACCAACCGGTTCGTGGTCGACGTCGATGTCGCCGAGGGCTTCACCGAGCGGGCGCACGCCGCCCTCACCGCGCTCGCGGCCCGCCCCGGCTACCTGCGCGGGCAACTGGTCCGGGCGCTGGACGACCCGCGGCACTGGTGCCTGGTCACCGAGTGGGAGTCCGTCGGCGCCTACCGGCGCGCCCTCGGCGGCTTCGACGTCAAGGTCACGGCGGTGCCGCTGCTCGCCGAGTCGGTCGACGAGCCGTCCGCCTACGAGGCGCTCGCCACCGCCGCGCCGGGCGGGGACGTCGTCGTGACGGCGAGCGATCGGGCCGCTGGCCCGTACCGCTGAGCCCGTGGGCACTAGATTGCTCTCATGACCGCTCCCGGACCGGCGGCACCGCCGCCGCATTCTTCGCTGCCCGGCCAGGAGGGGGCGCAGCCGCCCGGCGTGCCCGGCCCGCCGGCGGATCCGGGCGTGCCCGCCCCGCCGGCCGGCCCCGGCGCG